>JAHUZY010000005.1 GCA_019264505.1 Phenylobacterium sp.
GGCCCCGGCGACCTGCAGGTTGGGCGGGGTGGTGAAGGTCAGGAACTGGTGGGCCTTGGCCAGGTGACGGGCGATGGGTGCGGAGGCGCAGACAAAGCCCACCTTCCAGCCGGTCAGCCCGAACATCTTGCCCGCCGAGCCGATCTTCACGCAGCGTCCAGCCATGCCTTGATAGGCCATCAGCGGGCGGTGGAGGGCAGGCGCGAAGACCACCTGCTCCCAGACCTCATCGCAGATGGCGATCAGGTCGTGGGCCACGCAGAACGCCGCCAGCAGGGCCAGGTCCTCGTCCGGAACCACGACGCCGGTGGGATTGACCGGGTTGTTCAGCACCACGAACCGGGTCTTCGGCGTGACCGCCGCCTCCAGCATGGCGGCGGTGAAGCGCCAGTGGGGCGGGGATAGCGAGATCAGCCTCGGCACGCCCCCAGCCCGCCGGATCAGCGGCAGATAGGCGTCATACAGCGGCTGGAAGACGATCACCTCATCGCCCGGTTCGATCAGGGCGAGGAAGGCTGCGGCCAGGGCCTCGGTGGCGCCCGAGGTGACCACGACCTCGGCGGCGGGGTCGAACTCAAGCCCCTGGGTCCGGCGATAGTGGCCGGCGATCGCGGCCCGCAGCTCCGGCAGGCCGGTCATGGGCGGATACTGGTTGTAGCCGTCCAGCACCGCTTCGGCCGCCTTGCGCCGCAGGGCTTCGGGGCCTGGATCGTCGGGAAAGCCCTGCCCGAGATTGATCGCCCCATGCGCCCGCGCCAGCCCGCTCATCTCCTCGAAGATGGTGGTCGGCAGGGCGGCGAAGGTGGCGTCAGGCATGGGACGATCCTAGCCGCCTCTTCATGCCCTGTCTGGCGTTAGGTCAGTCTTCCTTGACGCGCTTCTTGCGGAAGCTCGGGTTCAGGACCTTCTTACGCAGGCGGATGTTCTTGGGCGTCACCTCGACCAGCTCGTCTTCCTCGATATAGGCGATAGCCTGTTCGAGGGTCAGGCGGCGCGGCGGGGTGAGGCGGATGCTCTCATCCTTGCCCGAGGCCCGGACGTTGGTCAGTTGCTTGGCCTTCATCGGGTTGACGTCCAGGTCGTCGGCCCGGGCGTTTTCGCCGATGATCATGCCCTGATAGGTCTTCTCGCCGGCGCCGACGAACATGGTGCCGCGGTCTTCCAGGTTCCACAGGGCGAAGGCGGCGGTCTCGCCGTCGGAATTGGCCACCAGAACGCCCTTACGGCCGGCGTCGATGGCGCCCTTGTAGGGCTCGTAGTGGCTGAACACGCGGTTCAGCACGCCCGAGCCGCGGGTGTCGGTGAGGAACTCGCCCTGATAGCCAATCAGCGAGCGGGACGGCGCCATCAGGCTGATGCGGGTCTTGCCGGCGCCCGAGGGGCCCATGTCCTTCAGCTCGGCCTTGCGGGCCGACAGCTTCTCGATGACGATCCCGGAGAACTCGTCATCCACGTCGATCATCACCTCTTCGATGGGCTCCAGACGCTCCCCGGTCTCCGGATCGTTCTGGAAGACCACCCGGGGGCGGCTGATGGACAGTTCGAAGCCTTCGCGGCGCATGCCCTCGATCAGGACGCCGAGCTGCAGTTCGCCGCGACCGGCGACCTCGTAGGCGTCCTTTTCGGCGGTTTCGGTGACGCGGATGGCCACGTTGGACTCCGCCTCCTTCAGCAGACGCGCGGCGATGACGCGGCTCTGCACCTTGTCGCCTTCGCGACCGGCGAGCGGACTGTCATTGACCGAGACGGTCATGGAGATGGTCGGCGGATCGATGGGCTGGGCCGGCAGGGCCTCGGTCACGTCGAGCGCGCAGAGGGTGTCGGCCACGGTGGCCTTGGAGAGGCCCGCAATGGCGACGATGTCGCCGGCCTCGGCGTCTTCGATGGGCTGGCGCTTCAGGCCGCGGAAGGCGAGCACCTTGGTGATGCGGCCGCGCTCGATTTCCTTGCCGTCCCGCGACAGGGCCTTGATGGCCAGGCCCGGCGTGGCCTTGCCCGACTCGATGCGCCCGGTCAGCAGACGGCCGAGGAAGGGATCGCTTTCGATCAGCACCGACAGGATCTGGAAGGGCTCGTCCTTGCGAGCGACGGCCTTGGGCTCAGGCACATGCTCGACGATCATGTCGAACAGGGGGGCGAGCGTGTCGTTGGGCTGGGCCATGTCCAGGGTCGCCCAGCCGTTCTTGCCGCTGGCGTAGATGTGCGGGAAGTCCAGCTGCTCGTCGGTGGCGCCCATGGCGGCGAACAGGTCGAAAGCGTCGTTCAGGATACGGTCGGGATCGGCGTGGGGCCGGTCGACCTTGTTGAGGCAGAGGATGGGCTTCAGGCCCATCTTCAGGGCCTTGCCCAGGACGAACTTGGTCTGGGGCATGACGCCCTCTTCGGCGTCCACCAGCAGGACGCAGCCGTCCACCATGCCGAGGATCCGCTCCACCTCGCCGCCGAAGTCGGCGTGGCCAGGGGTGTCGATGATGTTGATCCGCGTCTCGCCGGCCTTGCCGTTCCAAAGCACGCTGGTGCACTTGGCCAGGATCGTGATCCCGCGTTCGCGCTCCTGGTCATTGGAGTCCATGGCGCGCTCGACGGTCGCCTCATTGGCTCGGAACACGCCCGACTGGGCGAGAAGCTGGTCGACGAGGGTCGTCTTACCGTGGTCAACGTGGGCGATGATGGCGATGTTGCGCAGCGACATGGGAAACCTTTTCCGGAAGCGGCGGCTTTTAGGGGACAAGACGCCCCAGGGCTAGCGCGAACTGGTGACAGCCTCTCAGACCACCCCCTCAGACTTGTGCGTTGCAACACGAAATCTTGCGTGACCGCGGGCCGTTAAGTGGCTGAAATATAGAGGGAAAGCCGGATATCACAGGTCGCCTTCGCAATTGCGACAATTTATCCCTTGTTCTTTTGTGCGCCGCACCGTAGATTTTCACCGTGAGGCGTCTCCGGACGTCTCTGCCCTTCCTGGGCGTTTCCTCCAAAATCAACTGGCCGCGCTTTCGAGCGCGGCCTTTTTTTTGGCCGCGGACGCGCCGTTCAGAGCCGTCCGGCCCAGTCGTGCGACGTGAGGGCGAGGGTCAGGGCGGCGATGTCGGCCTTCAGGCGCTCGAAGCCGAGGGTGGGCGACAGGGTGTCTTCATCCAGATACAGCGCCCGGTTCAGCTCGATCTGCAGGGCGTGCACCCGGCGGGCCGGGCGGCCGTAGTGTTCGGTGGTGTAGCCGCCGGCATAGGGGGTGTTGCGCACCACCCGGTAGCCGCGGGCCTCCAGCTCCACCTCCGCCAGACGGGTCAGCGCATTGGCGCAGGCCGAGCCGAAGCGGTCCCCCAGGACCATGTCGCAGCCGCCGGCGCCGGCCGCCCGGGCGGCGGCTGAGGGCATGGAATGCCAGTCCACCAGTATGGCGACCCCATGGGCGGCCTGGGCCTCGGCGATCAGGCCGCTCAGGGCCTCATGATAGGGCCGGTGCGCGCCCTCGATCCGGCTCTGGGCCTCGGCGAAGGTCAGCTTGCGCGCATAGATCTCCTGGCCTTCGGAGACCACCTTGGCGATGGCCCCCAGGCCTGCGGCGACCCTGGCGGTGCGGCTGCGGGCGAAGTCCGGCAGGGCGTCGGCGAACATGGCCGGGTCGAGTTCGAAGGCGTCGCGGTTCACATCTATATAGGCGCGCGCATAGTTGGCGGTGATCAGCGCCGCCCCGGCCTGCGGCGCGCTGTCCACCAGCTGGTCGACAAAGGCGTCTTCAGAGCGGCGGATGGCCTGGGCGTCGAGCCTGGCCGCCGACATCATGTCGTCGGGATAGAGCCGGCCCGAATGAGGCGAGGCGAAGATCACCGGGGTCGGCGGCGGGGCCCCTGGGGCTGCGGCCCGGCGCACCTCGAAGCCGGCCGGCGCCAGGGCGGCCGGCTCTGCGACATCAAGGGGCTCGACCGCGGACATGGCGGGCATATGACGATGCGCCGGGCGCCGGGTCAAACGGATCGGCGGGTAAACGGACCTGGCCAAAGGTGGGGCGGTTCATCGGGGATTTACAAAGCCGCCCCTATGGTCGCTCCATGAAAGACGACGCCCTGGAATCGCCCATGCCCCGCATTCTTCTCGCCGAGGACGACGACTCCCTGCGCGGCTTCCTGGCCCGCGCCTTGGAGCGCGCCGGCTTCGAGGTGCGCGCCTGCGCCGATGGGGAGGAGGCCGCCTCGGTCCTGGATCAGGACTGGGACCTGCTGCTCACCGACATCGTCATGCCTGGCATGGACGGAATCGAGGTGGCCCGTCTGGCGGCGGCGCGCAATCCGTCCCTGCGCATCATGTTCATCACCGGCTTCGCCGCCGTCGCTCTGGCTGCTGGGGATTCCGCCCCGGCCGGGGCCAAGGTCCTGTCCAAGCCCATCCATCTGCGCGAGATCGTCGCCGAGGTGGAGCGGATGATGGCCGCCTGAGGCGTCGGCCCCGCGGGCGTCTTTCAGCCCTTGCACAGGGGCGGGTCGCCCGTTATACCGCCGCCCTTCCCGTCCCCCGAAAAGGGGGCCACCGGTATGGACGCGTAGCTCAGCGGGAGAGCACCTCGTTGACATCGAGGGGGTCACAGGTTCAATCCCTGTCGCGTCCACCATCCCTTTCATTCCGAGGTTCGCTGGCCGCCCTTGGCGCGCTGGCCTGCTGGCTGCGGCCCTGCTAGCCTGCGCGCCATGATCTTCGCTTCGCACCTCGGCAATTGTTCCTATCGTCCCTTCCGGGGTCGTCAGGACGTTCGCCTGCGCGCCTAGCGCAAGATCGATCCCCGACCCCCGCCGCAAGGCCGGGGTCGTTCGTCCTCGGATCCCGGCGGCCCAAGCCTCTGGAGATGTGACGTGACCACCCCCGCCGCCGACCTGGCGCCTCAGCCCGAACGACCCGATCGCCTGGAAACCGAACGCCTGATCCTGCGGGACTTCCGGCTGGAGGACACTGAGGCTGTGCACGCCTATGGGTCCGACCCCGAGGTGACCCGGTTCATGCCCTGGGGACCCAACAGTCCCGAGGACACCGCCGCCTTCATGGCCCGCGTGCTGGAGCAGCAGGCGACCTGGCCGAGGCTCGACCTGTCCCTGGCTATCGAGCTGAAGGCCGAGGCCTGCGTCGTCGGCTCCATCGCCCTGCATCTGCGGGACATCCGGAACGCCTCGGTTGAGATGGGCTACGTCCTGCGCCGCGATCTCTGGGGGCAGGGGATCGTCAGCGAAGCGGCCGCGGCCATGACTAGCTTGGGCTTCCGGCTCGGCCTGCACCGTATCGCCGCCACATGCGACGTCCGAAACACCGGTTCCTACCGGGTGATGGAGAAGCTGGGCATGCGCCGGGAGGGGTGTTTTCGGCAGGATCGCCAGCTCCGCGGGGCCTGGCGAGACACCTATCTCTACGCCGTGCTGGCCGAGGAGTGGGCCGCCGGTCGGCGGTGACGCGGGCGCCCTGGCCTGATT
>JAHUZY010000266.1 GCA_019264505.1 Phenylobacterium sp.
GGGCTGGCTTGAGGAATTCTGAGGGTTGCAGGGTGAAACCTGCGAACTCCACCCAGCGGGTGGCGCCCTTGGCGGTGTGGCCCATGAACGGCAGGGCGATCATCAGGGCGATGGCGCCCACGAAGATGAAGAAGGACAGCCGCCGCACCATGCGCACCTCCAGCATGGAGGCGCCGATCAGCACGCTGGCGCCGACGACGGCGAAGACGCACTGGCGCAGGGCGAAATGGAAGGGATCGCCGACGTTCATCCGGGCCGCCGCCGCCGGGCTGGCGGCGAAGGACAGCAGGATGCCCAAGCCGATCAGGACGGCTGCGGCGCCCAGCAGCCAACGGTCGATGGTCCACCACCAGACCCCGAGCGCCGAGCGGTCACTGCGGGCGAAGGCATGCGCCTGGCTGGGCTTGATCAGGTGATCAGCGCTCATGCCCGGGCGCCCCGCTGCACGGGGGCCTCAAGCCCCACCACTGCGGCGCGGAAGGCTTCGCCCCGGGCTTCGAAGTCGGTGAACTGGTCAAAGGAGGCGCAGGCGGGCGACAGCAGCACAATGGCGTCCTGCCCGGTGGCCGCAGCATCGGCATAGGCCAGCTGCACCGCGCGCTCCAGGCTTCCACATTCGATCGCATCGGCCTTGCCGGCCAGGACGCCGGCGAAGTCCGGGGCGGCCTCGCCGATCAGATAGGCCTTTTCGATGCGCGGGAAGAGGTCGCTCAGGCCCTCGATGCCGCCTTCCTTGGGCTGGCCGCCGGCGATCCAGTAGAATTTGGGATAGCTGCCCATGGCCTGACGGGCGGCGTCGGCGTTGGTGGCCTTGGAGTCGTTTACGAAGCGGACCCGGCCGAGCTGGCCGACGGTCTCCATCCGATGGGCGAGGCCCGGGAAGGTCATCAGACCCTCGGCGGCTTCCTCAGGAGTCAGACCCAGACCCCGGGCGGCGCTATAGGCGGCCGCGGCGTTCTGCCAGTTGTGCCGGCCTGGCAGGGAGCGGGCGCGCAACAGATCGGCGATCTCCACGGCGCGCTCGCCGGTGGCGTCATAAAGCAGGCCCTGCAGCACATAGACGCCGCGACCAATGGCCTTGGACGAGGAGATCGGCACGATGGTGCGGCGGTTGGCGGCCACCACCTCGGTGCAGATGCGCTGGCCATAGGGGTCGTCGACGCCGATCACGGCGGTGTCGCCCTTGCCCTGGTTCAGCAGCACCCGGCGCTTGGCGGCCACATAGCCGTCCATGCCGCCGTGGCGATCGAGGTGGTCAGGCGTGATATTGAGCAGGATGGAGACGTCGGGCTTCAGGCTCGAGGTCAGGTCCAGCTGATAGGAGGACAGCTCCAGCACATAGACCGCGCCGCCGTGCATGTCCTCGAGGCCAAGGACGCCGAACCCGAAGTTGCCGCCGATGCGGGTATCGCGGCCGGCGCTGGCGCAGATGTGGGCGATCAGAGCCGTGGTGGTGGACTTGCCGTTGGTGCCGGTGATGGCGACCACCTTGGGCCGCTTGTGCTCCGGCGCGGCGTTGACCGCCCGGGCGAAGAGCTCAATGTCGCCCAGCACCTCGACCCCGGCGGCCTTGGCCCGCTCCACGGTCCAGTGAGGCGCCGGATGGGTGAGCGGCACGCCGGGCGAGAGCAGGAGAGCCGAGAAGCTCCACCAGTCGGCCGAGGACAGGTCCGTGAGTTCGAAGCCCTCGGCGATGGCCGCCTCGCGGGCGGCGGGACGGTCGTCCCACAGGGCCAGGGTCGCGCCGCCGGCCTGCAGAGCGCGCGCGGCCGCCAGCCCCGTACGGGCCAGGCCGAACACCGCCACTGTCTTGCCTTCGAAACCGCGGACCGGGATCATGGTGTGAGCGCCAGCCTCCCTATCGCAGCTTCAGGGTCGCGAGACCCAGGAGGGCGAGCATCACCGCCACGATCCAGAAGCGGATCACCACGGTGGATTCCGACCAGCCGAGCTTCTCGAAATGGTGGTGGATCGGCGCCATGCGGAACACGCGCTTGCCGGTCAGCTTGAACGAGACCACCTGGATCATCACCGACAGGGTCTCGAGCACGAACAGCCCACCGACAATGGCCAGGACGATCTCGTGCTTGGTGGCCACGGCCACCGCGCCCAGGGCGCCGCCAAGCGCCAGGGAGCCGGTGTCGCCCATGAAGATCTTGGCGGGCGGGGCGTTGTACCAGAGGAAGCCGAGGCCTGCGCCGATGATGGCCCCGCAGAAGACGGCCACCTCTCCGACGCCGGGCACAAAGTGCAGCTGCAGGTAGTTGGCGAACAGGTAGTTGCCGACGAGATAGGCGATCAAGCCAAAGGCGGCGGCGGCGATCATCACCGGCACGGTGGCCAGCCCATCCAGGCCGTCGGTGAAGTTCACCGCATTGGCCGCGCCGACGATCACCAGGGCGCCGAACAGCAGGTAGAGCCAGCCGAGGTCCAGCAGGAAGTGCTTGAAGATCGGGAAGGCCAGGGAGGTGTTGAGGTCCGGCGACTCCGCTGTACGCGCGCCGTAGAGGATCAGGACGGCCACAGCGGCCAGGGCGACGGCGAACTCCAGGACCAGCCGCACCCGGCTGGAGACGCCGGCGGTGGTCTGCTTGGTCACCTTGGCGTAGTCGTCGGTGAAGCCCAGCACGCCGTAGCTGGCGGTGACGAACAGCACCACCCAGACATAGATGTTGGACAGGTCGGCCCAGAGCAGGGTGCCGATGATCAGGCCGGCCAGGATCATCACCCCGCCCATGGTGGGGGTGCCTGCCTTTTCGACGATGTGGCGCTCAATGCCGTCGGCGCGGATGGGCTGGCCTTTACCCTGCTTGGCCTGCATCCAGCGGATGAAGCGCGAGCCCATCAGGATCACCACCAGCTGGGCGGTGAACAGGGCCATGCCGGTCCGGAAAGTCAGATATTTCAGCAGGTTGAGGAAAGGGACATGTCCCTCGGCCGCCATCTGCGTGTAGAGCCAATAGAACATCAGCCCTGCCCCCCTTGCGCACGACCGAGCTCTCCCAGGGCGGCCGCGACCACCCCGGCCCGAGAGCCGTTCGAACCTTTCACCATCACCACGTCGCCAGGCTCTACGGCCTGGGCGACCTGCGGCCCAATCTGAGCTGCGCTATCGGCGTAGCCGCCCCGACGAGTCGAAGGAAGGGCGTCCCAGAGGGATTTCATCAGCGGCCCGGCGCAGAAGACGAGGTCCACCTTGGCCGCTTCAAGCGGCTCGGCCAGGGCGCGGTGGAAGGCTTCGGCCTCCCCGCCCAGCTCCAGCATGTCGGTGAGCGCGACGATCCGTCGCCCCGCGGTCTTGCGGGCGCCCAGGCTTGAAATTGCCGCGGCCATGGAGATCGGATTGGCGTTGTAGCTTTCGTCGATCAGGGTGAACGCGCCGCCGGCCAGAGGCACCTGGCGCTCAGCGCCGCGGCCGGCCAGGGGCTCGAAGGCCCCCAGCGCCATCAGGCTGTCCTCCAGGGTCACATCCAGGGCCTGGAGCATCAGCAGCACGGCCATGCTGTTCAACCCCCAGTGGAACCCGGTCTGCAGGATCGGGAAGTCCAGGGTCTCGCCATGAAGCTGGGCGCGGACCATGGCCTGGCCGGGACCGGGATTGAAGCCGAGCAGGCGGGCGTCCGCCCCCTCGCCGGTTCCGAAGGTGACCACCTTGGCCCCCGCCCTCCGCGCCGCCTGGGACAGGGTGTCGAACCAGACATTGTCAGCATTGAGGATCGCCAGACCGCCCGGCTCGAGCCCGTCAAAGATCTCAGCCTTGGCCCGGGCCACCCCGGCTTCGCCGTCGGGGAAGTTCTCCACATGAACCGGGCCGACCGTGGTGATCAGGGCCGCATGGGGCCGGACCATCTGCGAGAGCGGGGTGATCTCGTCGGCGTGGTTCATGCCGATCTCGAATACCGCACGGTCGGTGTCCCGGGGCATCCGCGCCAGGGTGAGCGGCACGCCGATATGGTTGTTGTAGGACTTCACCGAGGAATGGGCCTTGCCGGCCAGGGCCAGACCGGTGCGCACCGCCTGGGTGACGCTGGTCTTGCCGACGGAGCCGGTGACCGCCCCACGGCGAGCCTGGGGCGCCCGATGGCGCGCGGCCACACCAAGCGCCTCCAGAGCCTTGAACGTGTCGGGGACCAGTACGGCGGGACCGTCCTGCGGCCGCGACACCAGGGCGCCGGCGGCCCCCTGCCCCATCGCTTGGGGGACGAACTCATGGCCGTCGCGCGCGCCGGCCAGGGCGATGAACAGGTCGCCGGCCTCCACCGAGCGGCTGTCGATGGACAGGCCGCTGACGGCGAAGTCACCGCCGATGACCTGGCCGCCCACGGCCTGGGCGATTTCAGACGCGGTCCAGAGCGGCTCAGACATGGACGCTCTCCAGGGCCTGGGCGGTCACCGCCACATCGTCGAAGTGGTGGGTGACCCCGGCGATGGTCTGGAACTGCTCGTGCCCCTTGCCGGCGACGACCAGCACATCGCCCTCACGCATCAGGGCCACCGCCGCGGCGATGGCCTCTCGCCGGTCACCGATGTCCTGGGCCTCCGGCGCGCCGGCGCGGACCTGGGCGCGGATCGCCGCGGGGTCCTCGCTGCGGGGATTGTCGTCGGTGACGCTGGCGCTGTCGGCCCGGGTCGCGGCGGCCCCGCCCCTGGGGGGGCGCGTGGGGGGG
>JAHUZY010000304.1 GCA_019264505.1 Phenylobacterium sp.
GTCCGACAATGGTGGAGATGTTGGGCTTCAGGAAGCCCACCCCCAGAATGATCAGAGAGACGGCCAGATAGAAGACATTGACCCCCACGGGATCGACCGTCTTGACCATCTCATAGCTGCCCGCCGGCAGAACGGCCGGCAAGGGCGCGGACGCCGGCAGGCCGACAATCTCCAGCCCGCCGCCGGCGGCCGGACCAAAGCTGTAGGCGTCGCCCTCCACCATCAGCCGGACCTGACGGTCGTCCATGCGGCCTTCAAGCGATACCTCGTAGGTCTGGCCGGCATAGGCCAGGGTCTCGCGGGTGGGCTCGCCCTCCACCGCCATCGCCAGATGGCCCGCCACCAGCAGCAGGGCGCCGAAGGCGACAGCCTTGCGGGTGCCGAGATAACGGTCGGCGAGGATGCCGCCGATCAGTGGCAGGAGATAGACCAGGGAGGTGTAGGAGCCGTACTGGGCGTTGGCGACGTCGTCGTCGAACAACAGGTGCTGGGTCAGGTAGAAGATCAGGATGCCCCGCATCCCGTAGTAGGAGAACCGCTCCCACATCTCGGCGAAGAACAGGACGATCAGGCCTCGCGGGTGGTTGCGCATCAGCTGCAGCAACACAGGAAGGCCAGTGAGCAGCGTGATGATCACGCCGAGCACGACGACGATGTTCATGAATCGACTTCCGCTTGATCTGCGTTGAGCCGGCCGGCAGGCCTGCGCCGAGGTTCATTCAACCCGGGCGGCCCGGGAAAGCGGGGAGAAGATCACGCGTTCGCGCCAGAGACAAGCAAGGCTTGCCCAGGCCCACGCCGATCACGAAGGTCTGGAGCCATGCGGGCGGTTGCCGCGTTCACCAGAGGCCCGAAGGAGAGCGTCCATGTCCGACACCAGCCCGAACCACACCCTGCAGATCCGCCCCGCAGCGGGCCGCATGCGGGCGGCCTATCAAGGTCACATCATCGCCGACAGCAACGACGTTCTGATCCTGACAGAAGGCGCCATGGCGCCGGTGGCCTATTTCCCGACGGGCGATGTCGAGATGGGCTATTTCGCCCGCACCGAGCGCTCCACCCACTGCCCGTTCAAGGGCGACGCCGCCTACTACACCGTGACCCTGGAGGGCGAGGTGCTGGAGAACGTCGCCTGGACCTATGAGGACCCGCTGCCCGGCGCCGTTCAGATCGACGGGCGGCTGGCCTTCTATGCGGATCGGATCGAGGTCTACGCGGTCAGCGGCGAAACCTCGCCCCATGATCACCACACCGATGTGGACGCGGTGGTCCAGCACACCGACTCCGGCGGGGGCCAGAGCCAGAAGGACCACTGGCCCACCAATGTGGAAGAGCCCAAGGGCTGAGCCTAGAAGGCCATCGTCTTATAGACCTTGGAGAGATCGCCGCCCCAGGCGCCATGATACTGCTCGAGCATCCGCTCGGCTGGCGTGAGGCCGGTGTCGGCGATGTCTTCAAGCTCGGCCAGATAGCCGGTCTCATCGACCATGCCGCCGCTGAGGCGATTGCGGGTCTTCAGGCCCTGGCGGGCGATGACCAGGACATCCTTGGCCACGTCCTGCAGGGTGCGTCCGTCGATCTGCGCCTTCAGGCCGACCTTGGCCGCTTGGCTGCGCAGGCCCTCGTGGTCTTCGACGGACCAGCCCTTGCAGAGATCCCAGGCCGCATCCAGCGCCGCCTGATCATAAAGCAGACCCGTCCACAGGGCCGGCAGCGCACAGAGGCGGCTCCAGGGACCGGCGTCGGCGCCGCGCATCTCCAGGTAATATTTGAGCCGCACCTCGGGGAAGATGGTGGTCACGTGGTCGGCCCAGTCCTTGATGGTCGGGCGCTCGCCGGGCAGTTCCGGCAGCCGGCCCTCCATGAACTCGCGGAACGAACGGCCGGCCACGTCGATGTAACGGCCCTCGCGCTTGACGAAGTACATGGGCACGTCGAGGGCGTAGTTGGCGTAGGTCTCGAAGCCGAAACCGTCCTTGAAGACGAAGTCCAGCATGCCGGTCCGGTCGGGGTCCACATCGGTCCAGACATTGGCCCGGGCCGACAGGAAGCCGTTGGGCTTGCCCTCGGTGAACGGCGAGTTGGCGAACAGGGCCGTGGCCACCGGCTGCAGGGCCAGGCTGGTCCTGAACTTCTTGACCATGTCGGCCTCGGACCCGAAGTCCAGGTTCACCTGCACGGTGCAGGTGCGGAACATCATGTCCAGGCCCATGCCGCCGACCTTCGGCATGTAGTTGCGCATGATCTTGTAGCGGCCCTTGGGCATCACCGGGATCTGATCCCGCGTCCAGGTGGGCGTGAAGCCGAGACCCAGGAAGCCCAGGCCCAGTTCGTCGGCGACCGTCTTGACCTCGGACAGGTGGCCGCCGGTCTCGTCGCAGATTTCGTGCAGGTCGCCCAGCGGCGCCCCGGACAGCTCGAACTGGCCGCCGGGCTCCAGGCTCACATTGGCGCCATTACGCTCCAGGCCGATCAGGGTGTCGCCCTCGAACACCCCTTGCCAGCCGAACCGCATCAGCCCGGTCAGCAGGGCGTGGATGCCATTGGGCCCCTCATAGGGAACCGGCGAATGATCCTTGAGATAGAAGGGAAACTTCTCGTGCTCGGCGCCGATGCGCCAGTCGGCCTTGGCCTTGGAGCCGTCGGCGAACCAGGCGACGAGATCCTCGAACACCAAGGGACGCTCGTCGCAAATGACGTCGGCCATGTCTCTCTCCCCAGCCCGACCATATTCTCGCCACGGCCGAGGCCCGATAGCGGCGGCGTTCTTTACGCCGTTCGCTGAAGTGGGCGCAACGACGGCGAAGCGCAATGGCCCCTCAATCAGAGGCGGCGTCTTCGCGCCAGTCCCCGCAGACGCTTTGCCACAGGGTCAGCGCGCTGATGGCTGCAGTGTCAGCCCGCAGGATCCGGGGGCCGAGCGTTGCAGGCACGGCCTGGGTCAGGCCACGCAGCCGGGCGCGCTCAGCGGGAGAGAAACCGCCCTCCGGCCCGATCAGCACGGCCCAAGGCCCCGTCGGCTGTCCGCGCAGGGCGTCCAGGACCGGCGGGGCGTCGCCGGCCTCGTCGCAGAACAACAGCCGGCGGCCGGCCTCCCAGGCGTCCAGCACGGCGCCGAGACGGGCCGGCTCAGTGATCTCTGGCAGGTCGATCCGCCCGGTCTGTTCGGCGGCCTCCACCGCAATGGCGTTCAGGCGCGGCAGACGGATGTGATCAGGATTGGTCCGTTCGGTGACGACCAGGCGCACCCGCCGCGCGCCAAGCTCGCAGGCCTTCTCGATGATGGTCTCCAGCCGCGCCCGCTTGACGGTGGCGACGATGAGGTCGAGGTCGGGACCCTGGACCTGAGGCTTCGTCTGAGCCTCGACCTGAAGCACCGCGCCACGCTTGCCGGTCTCGGCGACCACGGCGCGCCACTCCCCGTCCCGGCCATTGAAGACCAGCAGCGGATCGCCGGACGCCCGGCGCATGACGGCGACCACATAGCGGCTCTGGTCCGGGTTGAGGCCGAGCCGGGCGCCAGGCGCCAGGTCATGGGTGACGAACAGACGGATCATACGGGACGTCATAAACAGGCTGGACCCCTGTCGCATAGATCATGGCGCACCGACCCGTCTCCGGCGTAGGCTTCCCCCATGAGCAAAACCGCCAAGACCGATGAGACCTATGACGAGGCCCTGCCCCGGCTGCAGCTGGCGCTCGTGAAACTGCAGCAGCAGGCCCTGGCCGAGGGCCAGAAGGTGCTGGTCATCTTCGAAGGCCGGGACGCCGCCGGCAAGGATGGGACCATCCAGCGGATCACCGAGCACATGTCGGTCCGCGCCACGCGGGTTGTCGCCCTGTCCAAGCCTTCGGACATCGAGCGGACCCAATGGTATTTCCAGCGCTATGTCAGCCACTTGCCCGCTGGCGGCCAGTTCGTGATCTTCAACCGCTCCTGGTACAACCGGGCCGGCGTCGAGCGGGTGATGGGCTTTTCCACCCTGGCCGAACAGGAGGACTTCCTGCGCGAGGTCCCGCTGTTCGAGCAGATGCTGGTGGCGAGCGGCATCCGTCTGGTGAAGATCTGGATGGATGTCAGCAAGGCCGAGCAGGCTGACCGTCTGGCCGAGCGCAAGGACGATCCGCTGAAGGTGCTGAAGTCGAGCCCGCTGGATGAGTTCGCCCAACCTCGCTGGGACGCCTATTCCGCCGCCCGCGACGAGATGCTTCGGCGCACCGACACGGCCCAGGCGCCGTGGGTCTGCGTCAAGGCCGACCAAAAGAAGACGGCCCGGCTGAATGTCATCCGTCATCTGATCAAGGCCCTGGGGGAGCCTGGCCTGGCCCGCAGCGTCGAGCCCCCGGAGCCGCAGGTGCTCTTTCCCTTCGAGATCGCCGCCCTGACCGACGGGCGCCTCTGTCCCTGAGACGCCGCACAACCCCCGATCGGTTTTCTATGGCCGAGGCCCTGTCCAGGTGGCTAGGTTAGCGTCCAACCAACCAGGAGCCCGGCGTTCGTGACGTTGATGGATGGGTCAGGCCGATCGGGCTTGAGTGATCGGCTGGCGTTTCTGAGGTCAGGCGGGGAAACGGGCGCGCTGATCGCCGAGAGGGATTGGTCGGCGAGCCCCATCGGCCCGATCTCGGCCTGGCCCCAGAGCCTGCTGGGCGCCCTGGGCATGCTGCTGCATTCCCCCACGCCCATCGTCATGCTGTGGGGTCCGCAGGGCGTCATGCTCTACAACGACGCCTATTCCGTCTTCGCCGGCGCCCGCCATCCCAAGCTCCTCGGCAGCAATGTGCTGGAGGGCTGGCCCGAGGTGGCGGACTTCAACGCCCATGTCATGGAGGTGGGCCTGGCGGGCGGCCAGCTCACCTACAAGAACCAGGAACTGGTCCTCTACCGCAACGGCCGCGCCGAGAATGTGGTGATGAACCTCGACTATTCGCCGGTCTTTGGCGAGGACGGCGCGCCGGCCGGGGTGATCGCCTTCGTCCTGGAGACCACCGAACAGGTCCGCGCCGAGGCCGCCCTGAAGGCCGAGCGGGACCGGGCTCGCAACGTGCTGGAGGGCATGACCGACGGCTTCATGCTGCTGGGTCACGACTTCACGATCCTGGAGATCAACGCCGAAGGGATCCGGGTGGATGGACGCCACCGGGATACGTTCATCGGCCAGAACCACTGGGATGTCTGGCCCGACACCTACGACATGCCGCTGGGGGCGCTGTACCGGCAGGCCATGAGCCAGCGGACCTCCTTCGCCCTGGAGAACCGCTACGAGTTTCCCGATGGTCGGGTCGTCTGGCTCGACGTTCGCGGCAACCCGGTCAATGAAGGCCTGGCGGTGTTTTTCCGCGACATCACCGAGCGGAAGCTGGCTGAAGAGCATCTGCGCCTGATGGTCCATGAGTTGAACCATCGGGTGAAAAACTCCCTGGCTACGGTGCAGGCCATCGCCGCCCAGACCCTGCGTGGCGGCGGCGCGACCCCGGAGGTGCGTGAAGCGCTCACCTCGCGTCTCCTGGCCCTGGCCAAGGCCCATGATGTGCTGACGGACGCACGATGGTCAGGCGCGCGCCTTGAGGAGATCGCCGCCCAGGCGGCCGAACCCTACGGCGCCGACCGCTTCCGCATCGTCGGGCCGCCGGTCACCCTGCCCCCTCGGACGGCCATCGCCATGGCCCTGGCCTTTCACGAGCTGGCCACCAACGCCGCCAAGTATGGCGCGCTGAGCAATGCGGCGGGCCAGGTCGATCTGAGCTGGACGGTCGCCGAGCAGCCCGATCCCCGGCGCCTCCACCTGACTTGGCGCGAAGCCGGGGGGCCGCCCGTCGCCGCGCCGACGCGCAGGGGATTCGGCTCGCGGCTGATCCAGCGGGGCCTCGCGGCCGAATTCGTCGGCGAGGTGCGGATGGACTTTCAGGCCTCAGGCCTGATCTGCCAGGTCGATGTGGCCCTGCCGGCGCCCGAACCGGGGGACTGGGCCGAATGGCCCGAGCGGTGAGCGCCTCGGCCGGCGAGCAGCTCAGCGCCGCCCAGGCCCGCCGCATCGTCCTGGGCGCTCAGGGTTTCGGACGGCCCCGGCCAGCCGCCCCTGGCCGCCGGCATCTGGTCGAGACCATGACCCGCCTGGGCGTGGTGCAGATCGACTCGGTGAATGTGGTCTCGCGGACCCACTACCTGCCGTTCTTCTCCCGCCTGGGCCCCTACCCCCGCGACGCCCTGGAGAGTCTGGCCTGGGGCAAACGTCCGCAGTTCTTCGAATACTGGGCCCATGAGGCCTCGCTACTGCCCCTGTCGGCCCAGCCGCTCCTGCGCTGGCGGATGGAGGATGCGGCCGAAGGCGTCGGCGTTTGGAAGGGGGTCGCCAGGTTCCTGCGTGACCATCCCACCCTGATGGAGCGCGCCC
>JAHUZY010000333.1 GCA_019264505.1 Phenylobacterium sp.
CCCCGCCGCAGCCAGGGACGGCCGCGGCGGGGAGGGGCTGACGGTCAAGGGGATGAGCCGTCAGGTCTTGGGGAAGCCGATGCTGGTGGAGAGGCCGGCCCAGTCGCCGATCTCGGTGGTCATCTGGCCCATCTTGCGCATGGCGTAGTGCAGGGCGTCTTCGCCGAGCAGCAGGTGCAGGGGCGCGTCGTCGGCGCCGGCGATCTTCAGGATGGCGGCCGCAGCCCGCGCCGGGTCGCCGCTTTCCTGGCCGGCGTGTTCGGCGAGCAGCTTGGGCGCCATGTGGGCGGTGTCCGCATAGTCGGCGATCACCTCGCTCGCGCGGGTGAGCGAGCGGCCGGCATAGTCGGTGCGCAGGCCGCCGGGCGCCACATTGGTGACCTTGATCCCCAGCGGCGCGACCTCCTGGGCCAGGGCCTCGCCGAGGCCTTCCAGGGCGAACTTGCTGGCGCAGTAGATCCCTGTGCCCGACCAGGCGGCCAGGCCGCTGACCGAGGTGATGTTGATCACATGGCCTGAGCGGCGAGAGCGCATCCTTGGTAAGGCTGCGCGCAGCACGGCCAGGGGGCCGAAAACATTGGCCTCGAACTGGGCGCGGGCCTCATCCAGGCTCGTCTCCTCCACGGCGCCGGTCAGGCCATAGCCGGCATTGTTGACCAGGATGTCGATGCCGGCCGACAGCGCCTCTGCGCCCGCCACCGCCGCGGCGACCGCGGCTTCATCAGTGACATCGGCGACGAAGCCGTGGGCGTTAGGGCCGAGGTTTGCGAAGGCGTCGCGGTCGGCGCTCTTCCGAACCGTGCCGGCCACGATGTCGCCGGCCTCAAGGGCGGCGAGCGCCAGGGCGCGGCCGAGGCCTGCGCTGACGCCGGTGATGAACCAGGTGCGCGTCATGTCAGTAGGGCGCGTCGCCCTTGGCCCACAGGCGGTGCATGGTCCGGAAATACTTGGTGTCGTCGTAGAGGGTGCCGGTGTGCAGGGTGCAGCGGTTGTCCCACATCAGGATGTCGCCCACCTGCCACTTGTGGCGGAAGACAAACGGCTCGCTGGTCATGAATTCCACCAGCTCGTCCACCAGTTCCAGACCCTTGGGATTCTCCATCCCCACCACCTCGGTCACCGTGCCCGTCGAGGGCCACAGCGCCTTGCGGCCATCGGCCGGGTGGGTGCGGATCAGGGGATGCTCCACGTCGGGATTGTCGCGCTTGAGCTCTTCGGACAGCTCCTGGCGGCCGCCGAATTCCCGGGTGGCCATGAAGTGCTGGTAGGAGTGGTGCAGGCGAAGGCCGTCCAGCTCCTTCTGGCGTTCCGGCGACAGGGCGTTCCAGGCGGCGCAGCCGTCGGCCAGTAGGGTGTCGGAGCCCTCGGCCGGGACCTCGACGGCATAGAGCATGGTGCACATGACCGGCTCGGCCTTGTAGGAATAGTCGGTGTGCCAGCCGACGCCGTCATTGTGGGCGCCGATGGGTTTGCCATCCACCTCGCGGTTGGACAGGACGAAGACCTTGGGGTGGTCGGGCAGGGTGAACTGCGTCTGGGTGTGGTCCTCGGGCTCGCCGAACAGGGCCACGAAGTCCACCAGCTGCTGAGGGCTCATCTCCTGGCCGCGCAGCAGAATGGCGCCGTGCCGGTGGAAGGTGTCGACGACGCCGGCCAGGGTGTCGGCGTCTGCGCGGGCGAGGTCTACATTGAGGATCTCGGCGCCGAAGCCGGGCTTCAGCTCGCGGGTCTTGAGTTGGACGGCGGTGGTCATCGGCGCTGGCTCCGGCTGTGTGGGAACGACCTTAGCCGGGCAGGGGCGCGGCGGTCTTGTCCATCCGCGCACATTTGCTTGCCAGCGCCCGAGCCGGCGGTTGGGCGGCTGATCAGCCCCTGATCACCGCCGCCTGCAAAGGAGGCGATCAGGGGCTTTGGCCGTGCACCGGCCAAGTTCTCGTGCGCGCTGGTGCAAGACCGCCCCCACCGTGGCGCCTACCGTCAAGGCCTCGACCGAACCGGAAGCCGAGGGTCCACAGCATGCGCGCGCACCTCCTGAACGACGCCTTCTTTGACGGGCTGTCCACCTCCATGGAGGGGTTTGAGACCGCCGAGACCCTGCCGCCGGCCTGCTACGTCGACGCCGGATTCTACGAGTTCGAGAAGGAGGCGGTGTTCAACCACGAATGGCTGTGCGTGGGCCGCGAGTCCTGGGTGATGACGCCCGGCGACTATTTCACCACCTCGATCATCGGCGAGCCCATCGTGGTGGCGCGGACGCGCAAGAACGAGCTGGTGGCCATGAGTTCGGTCTGCCAGCACCGGGCCATGCTGGTGGCCGAGGGGCACGGCAACACCCGCGGCTTCGTCTGCCCCTACCATCACTGGACCTATGGCCTGGACGGCAAGCTGGTGAACGCCCCGGCCATGGAGCAGACCTGCGGCTTCGACAAGAAGAAGGTCGCCCTGCCGAGGTTCAAGGTCGAGGTGTGGCTGGGCTTTGTCTTCGTGAATTTCGACCTGGAGGCCGCCCCGCTGGCGCCGCGCCTGACCGAGATCGAGGCCGCCCTGGCCGGCTACGACCTTTCCCATGCCGAGGGACCCCGGCCCGATCCCGCCGCCAAGCTCCCCTGGAACTGGAAGGTGATGTTCGAGAACAACAATGACGGCTACCACGCCAGCCGTCTGCACCAGGGGCCGCTGCACGACTTCGTTCCCAGCGCCCAGTCGGTGTTTCCCGAAGCCCCTGAAGGCGCCGCCGGATACCTGCGCTTCAACGGCACCCTGCATCCCGACGCCAGCTTCAACGTGACGCAAAAGGCCCTGCTGCCGGTCTTCCCCAAGCTGACCGAGACGGACCGCAGCCGGATGACCTTCGCCAACATCCCGCCGACCCTGTCGCTCGTGGTGACCAGCGACATGGTGATCTATCTGATCGTCCGCGCGGACGGGCCAGAGACCCACGAGATGGACACCGGCCTGCTGTTTGCGCCCGGCGCCATGCAGGACCCGGCGTTTGAGCACAAGCTGGCCATGAACATGGCCGCGGCCAGCGCCATCATCGCCCAGGACCTGCATGTGGATGGTCTGGTGCAGGCAGGGCTCCGGTCCCGTTTCGCCATCCGCGGCCGCTATTCCTGGCAGGAGGGCGCTCAGATCGCCTTCAACCGCTGGCTGACGCCGCGCTATCAGCAGACCTGGAAGGCGATGACCGCCGACGCCCGGCCGCGCGTCGAGGTCCCGGCATGAGCGGGCCTGCTGAACGCCTGCCGGTGGTCTTCTTCGGCCACGGCAGCCCGATGATCGCCATCGAGACCAATGACACCACCGCCGCCTGGGGGGCGATCGGCGAGTCGATCGGCAAGCCCAAGGCCATCCTGTGTGTCTCGGCCCACTGGCTGACCCGCGGGGTGGGGGTCACAGCCATGGCCCAGCCGCGGACCATCCACGACTTCGGCGCCTCGTTTCCGCAGGCCCTGTTCAACGTCCAGTATCCCGCGCCCGGCGATCCGGCCCTGGCGCGGCGGGTGGCCGAGCTGCTGGCGCCGCTGCCCGTGGCGCAGGACGAGGGCTGGGGCCTCGATCACGGGACCTGGTCGGTGCTGTGCAAGGCCTATCCCAAGGCCGACGTGCCGGTGGTCCAGCTGTCGATGGACGCCAGCAAGCCCCCGGCCTGGCACTATGAGATGGGCCGCAAGCTCGCCCCCCTGCGCGACGAGGGGGTGCTGATCGTCGCCACCGGCAACATCGTCCACAACCTGCCGGCCATGGACTGGGGCGCCCGCCATCGCCCGGCTTTCGACTGGGCCGCGGCCTTCAACGATCACATCAAGGCCGCCATCGCCCAGGACGAGCCGCAGGCGGCGGTGGCCTATGAGGCCTTCGGCGAGGCGGCCAGCCGCTCGGTGCCGACGCCCGACCACTACTGGCCGCTGCTCTATGCGCTCGGCGCCCGGATGCCCGGCGATCGGGCGGTTTTCGGCCCCGACCACATCGAGCACGGCTCGCTCAGCATGACCACGGTGATGCTCGACAGCCGCCCGGCCGCCCAGGCCGCCTGATTTCCAGCTTTCCCAAGGACGTCCCCATGGCCTTCATCTGCGAGCCGACCGAGACCCGGGCCGACACCCTGCCGGGCGCCCTGCACACCCTGAACGCCACGTCCAAGACGGTGCACTGGGGCTATTTCGATCCCGCCCGGGGCCCGGCCCTGAGGATCAAGAGCGGCGACCTGGTGCAGGCCGAGGCCATCACCCACCATGCCGGCGACGACCCTGAGCTCATGATGGACGAGGCGGTCACCGCCATCTTCCGCGAGATCCCCGAGGCCGACCGCAATCCCGGCGTCCACATCATGACCGGCCCGATCCACGTGGAGGGCGCCGAGCCCGGCGACATGCTCGAGGTGCGCTATCTGCGCATGGTCCCGCGCTGCAACTACGGCTCGAACCTCGCGGCCAACTGGGGCCACCTCTATGACGAGTTCGACCAGAAGGAGCGGGTGACCATCTATGAGCTCGATCCCAACGCTCAGACCGCCAGCGCGCTTTATGCCTACGACTTCCCCGGCAAGTATCTGACGCCCGGGACCATCACCAACTGCCCGGTCTGCGACCGTCAGGGCGCGCTGCCCGGCGTGCGGGTGCCGGTGCGGCCCCACCTGGGCACGGCCGGCGTCGCGCCGAACGTCAATGGCCGGGTCAGCACTATTCCGCCGGGGCTGCATGGGGGCAATATCGACAACTGGCGCATCGGCGCGGGCGCGACCATGTACTATCCGGTGCAGGTGGACGGCGCCCTGTTCTCCATCGGCGATCCCCATGTCAGCCAGGGTGACGGCGAGATCAGCGGCACGGCCATCGAGGCCTCCCTGAACGTCCTGATGCAGATCGTTCTGCGCAAGGATTTCACCTTCCCGTCGCCCCTGCTGGAGACGCCAAACTGGTGGATTGTCCATGGGTTCGATCCGGATCTTAACCGGGCGATGAAGAACGCGTCCCTCGACATGCTGGGCCTGCTCACCGAGCAGCAAGGCCTGTCGCGCAACGACGCCTATTCCCTGATGAGCGTGGCCGCTGACTTCTCCATCACCCAGGTGGTGGACGGCACCCAGGGCATCCATGTGCGCATCCCCCGCGGCATCTTCCCCGCCAAGGGGAGCGTGCGTGACCCGACCTAGGCCGCGACGTTGAAGGCCTGGCAGTTCACCACCGACACCTATCTGAAGCCGCAGCGTCGGGACGCCTGGCGCGAGGCCATGGAGCGCCTGCGCCTGCCCGTTGGCGACCTGCCGGCCGAGGGCGCCTTCCATGCCCAGGTCTCCAGTCTGACCTCGCCCATGGGGGTGGAGTTTTCGGTGGTGGCCTCGACCCCGCAGGAGATTTCAGGCCGCAATCCGCACCAGCCCGCCGCCATCTGGATGGCCGTCCTGCTGGAAGGCGAGGCGACCCTGCTGGATGGCGCGCGCGAGACTCCCATGGCGGCCGGGGACATCGTCTATGGCCCGACCGGCCAGGCGGCGGGGCTGCGATTGGAGAGCCGGTTTCGCCTGCTGTTCATCACCGCCCCGCGGGTGGCCCTGGACCACCGGCTGCTGGCGCCCTCGGCCCTGCGACTGGGGCACCTGGCGGCCGGGCAGGGGATTAATCACGTCTTTTCAGGCTTGTTGCGGGCGACAGCTGAATCTCTGGATGAGCTGACGTCGGACCAGCTGCGTCCCGTCGAGCTGGCCCTCACCGAATTCCTGGTGGCCTGTCTGGCACAGGACGGCGGGCCGGCGGCCCGGGGCGGCGCGGAAGGCGCGCGGGCGGTCCAGATGCACCGGGTCCGCCAGACCATCGAGGTCCTGCTGGCCGAGCCCGAGCTCACCCTGCGCCGGGTGGCCGACGAAGACGGGGTCTCGCCCCGCTATCTGCAGAAACTGTTCGCCGGCCAGGGGCAGAGCTTCACCGGCTATGTGCGTGGCCGGCGCCTGGAGCGCTGCAGGGCCGATCTGGCCAGTCCCGCCTGCGCCCAGCTCTCGATCTCCGAAATCTGCTTCCGCTGGGGGTTCAATGGTTCGGCCCATTTCAGCCGCGCCTTCCGCAGCGCCTATGGGCAGTCGCCCCGGGAGTATCGCCGCGCCGCCATCGGTGAGGCCGCCGGGGACTAGGGGCGATCAGGTCGTCGCCAGCAGAGCCTCGACCTCGGCGGCGGTGGGCATGGAGGCCGCAGCCCCAGCCCGGGTTACCGACAGGGCGGCCGCAGCATTGGCGAAGGCCATGGCGGCGGGCAGGGGCATGCCCCGATCGAGGCCGGCGGCCAGCGCGCCGCAGAAGCAGTCCCCGGCCCCGGTGGTGTCCACCGCCTGCTGGCGCAGGCCGCCCACCCGAAAGACCTCGTCTCCCCGCACCGCCACGGCGCCCGCGGCGCCCAGGGTGGCCAGCACCGTCTGGCCAGGCCGGGCCAGTGACCGCGCCGCAGCAATGGCGGCCTCAGGGTCGGCCGGCTCGGCGCCCAGGCCCGCAAAGCTCGCCAGCTCGGTCTCGTTGAGGATCAGCATGTCGGCCAGGGCGAGGAGCGGCGCGCCGTCTGACAGGGCCGGGGCGGTGTTGAGGATCTTCAGAGCGCCTGCAGCCTCGGGCCGGGTGAAGAGGGTCTCAATGGCCGCCAGGGTGGCCTCGAACTGGGTGAGGATCACGCCGGTCGCACTGAGGTCGGCGGCGCTGGCCGCGTCCGCGCCAAAGAGGGCGTTGGCCCCGGCGGCCACGACGATCATGTTCCGGGCCGCGTCATCGACGGTGATGAAGGCCTGACCGGTAGCGGCCTCGGCCTCGCGCCTCACGCCATCCACCGCCACCCCCGCGCTGGTCAGAAAGTCGAGCATGAAGTCGCCGGCGCCATCCAGGCCCACGGCGCCCAATAGGCGGACCTGAGCCCCCAGGCGGGCGGCGGCCACGGCCTGGTTGGCGCCCTTGCCGCCGGGAAACTGGGCGAGGTTCCGGCTGGCCACGGTTTCGCCGGGGCGGGGCAGCACGGTCACCCGCGCCACATGGTCCAGATTGACGCCGCCCAGGACGCAGACGCTCATGGGACGACTCCTCGCCAATGACCCAGGGCCCAGGACCTAGGACATTTGGTCTGAAATGTCAGCGGGCCTGGTGGGTTCAGATCGCCTTGGCGTGGCGCTGGGCGTCCGGCGCCAGATAGGTGTCGAACAGGGCGCAGATGGAGCGCACCAGCATCCGCCCCTTCGGCGTTACGCTCAACACCTGGCCGTCCCAGGTCGCCAGGCCGTCCTGCCGGAAGTCGTGCAGCCGGGCGATGGCGTCGTGCAGGTCGGCAAGCTTGCGGCCATGGCGGTCGCATACAGCGATCAGATCCACGGCGAAGTCGCACATCAGCCGCTCGATGATGTCGGCGCGGAAGCGGTCTTCCTCGGTGACCGCGACGCCGCGGGCGATGGGCAGTTTCCCGTCGGCGACCGCATGGCGCCAGCCGAGCTCGGCGGTGATGTTCTGCACATAGCCGCCGGGCGTGGTGCCGATGGCCGAGGCGCCGAGGCCGAGCAAGGTGCCGGCCGCGTCGGTGGTGTAGCCCTGGAAGTTGCGATGCAGGGCGCCTTCGACCGCGGCTTTGGCCAGGGTGTCCTCGGGCAGGGCGAAGTGATCGAGGCCGATCTGCACATAGCCCTCGGCCTTCAGCCGCTCGGCGGCGGCCTGGCTCTGCTCCAGGCGCTCGGCGGGACCTGGCAGGGCGGCCTCGTCGATCAGCTGCTGGTGGGCCTTCATCCACGGCACATGGGCATAGCCGAACAGGGCGAGCCGCTCGGGGCGCAGGGTCAGCACCGCGTCCAGGGTGGAGAGCGTGTTGCGGGTCGTCTGGTGGGGCAGGCCGTACATCAGGTCGAGATTGACCGAGGCGACGCCGGCCTCGCGCAGGCTCGCCACGCACTCGGCGATGTCCTCGAACTTCTCCTGGCGGTTCACCGCGCTCTGCACCTCAGGCGCCAGGTTCTGAACCCCGAGGCTGGCCCGCGAGAGGCCGTGATAGGCCGCCGCCCGGATCCAGTCCCGCGACAGGACGGCGGGGTCCAGCTCGGCGGCGATCTCAGCGTCGGGGGCCACATTGAAGACGTGGCGAAGCCCGCCGAAGATGGTGGCCAGTTCCTCGACGCTGAGCATGTTGGGGGTGCCGCCGCCCAGGTGGATGTCGCCCACCGACATCTTGCCGGGCAGGGCCTGTTCCAGGGTGGAGAGCTCGGTCATCAGCAGGGCGACATAGTCGCGGACCGGCTCGTGGCGGCTGACCGCCCGGGTGTTGCAGCCGCAGTACCAGCAGAGCCGGGCGCAGAACGGGATGTGCAGATAGACCGACACCGGCGTGGTGACCGGCAGGGCCGCCAGCCAGGCGCGGTAGGTGGCCTCGTTCACCTCAGGGGTGAACTGCACCGCCGTGGGATAGCTGGTGTAGCGGGGCGCGCGGCCATCGTACTTGGCGATCAGGTGCGCGTCGGCGGGGGCGTGGGGATTGTAGAGCACGGTCATGGCCCCATCATCCGTATGGGGCGCGGCGCCGCCGTGACCCAGATCAAATGCAGAGAAGCCGCCACGCTGGTGCGTGACGGCCTCTCGAAGGGCTGGGCGTCAGGCTGACGGCGCCTGTTCCTCGTCGTCGTCAATGGGCAGGCTGAACTCGTGCCACAGGCCGTTGAGGATGCCGAAGGCCACCGCCAGGCCGATGCCCAGGATCCAGGCGAAATACCACATGGTCAGGTTCCTTCAGGGCTCAGTAGAGGTCGGGATTGGTGCGCAGGCTGTCCAGGGTGACCCGGCCCCAGAGGACCTTGAAGACCCAGGCGGTGTAGGCGAGCACGATGGGCAGGAAGATCACTGTCACCACCAGCATGATGAACAGGGTCAGGTGGCTGGACGACGCGTTCCAGACCGTCAGGCTCGAGCGCGCATCGATGCTGCTGGGCAGAATGAAGGGGAACATGGACAGGCCGACCGTGGCGATGATGCCCAGCGCGCCCATGGACGATCCGCCGAAGGCCAGGGCCTCGCGCCCCATGCGGATGCCCAGGAAGGCGAGCGCTGACCCCAGGAAGCCCAGCACCGGGGCGGCGATCATCCAGGGATAGAGGCTGTAATTGTGAAGCCAGGCGCCCGGCGCGGCGAAGGCGCCGCTGCGCAGGGGATTGGAGGGGCCGGCGATGTCGGCGCCGGCGTCCAGGCTGAAGCCCAGGCCACCGAAGCGGACGAAGGCGAAGCCCACGGCGAACAGGACGAGGGAGGCGAGCGCCGTGACCGAGCCGATGGCCCTGGCCCGGTCGCGCACCGGGCCGTGATCGGCCTTGATGGTCAGCCAGGCCGCCCCATGGGTCAGCAGCATGGCCACCGACAGCAGGCCGCACACCAGGGTGAAGGGGGTGAAGAGGCCAAGGAACGTTCCCTCGTAGAAGGACCTGAGGTCGCTATCGAGGCGGAAGGGCACGCCCTGCAGGACGTTGCCGACGGCGACGCCAAAGACGAGGGCCGGCACGAAGCCGCCGACGAACAGGCCCCAGTCCCAGAAGGCGCGCCAGCGGGGATCAGGCCGCTTGGACCGGTACTTGAAGCCCACCGGCCGCAGGATCAGGGCCGAGAGCACCAGGAACATGGCCAGGTAGAAGCCCGAAAAGCTGACGGCGTAGACCATGGGCCAGGCGGCGAAGATCGCGCCGCCGCCGAGGATGAACCACACCTGGTTGCCTTCCCAGGTCGGGCCGATGGTGTTGATCACCTGGCGGCGCTCGGCGTCGGTGCGCCCCACGAAGGGCAGCAGGGCCGCCACGCCCAGATCGAAGCCGTCGGTCAGGGCGAAGCCGATCAGCAGGACCCCCATCAGGGCCCACCAGATGACGCGGAGCGTCGGATAGTCGAGGAGCAGTTCCATGGGGATGATCCTTACTCGGCCGCCACGGGGATCGGACCGGCCGGCTCATCGACCGGATGCTGGTCCTCGCTCTTGGCGTACGGGCCTTTCTTGATGGTGTGGAGGATGAGCCCGACCTCAACGATGGCCAGGATCCCGTAGAAGACGGTGAAGCCGATGATGGTGGTCCAGAGCTGCGGCACGGTGAGGCTGGAGGTTCCCAGGAAGGTCGGCAGGACCCCCTCGATGGCCCAGGGTTGACGACCCACCTCCGCCAGGACCCAGCCCAGCTCGGCGGCGATCCAGGGCAGGGGGATGATCAGCACCGCCAGGCGCAGGAACCAGCGGGTCTCGTAGCGCCGCATGGAGGCCAGGACGAAGGCGGTGGCGAAGAAGGCGACCATCAGGAAGCCGATGCCGGCCATGATCCTGAACGACCAGAACATCAGCGGCACATTGGGCACGGTGTCCCAGGCCGCGGTGCTGATGGCTGCGGCGTCGGCCTGGCGGGGATCGTCCACATAGCGCCGCAGCAGCATGGCGTAGCCGAGGTCGTTCTTGTGCGCTTCGTACTGCGCCCGGGCGGCCAGGTTCTCAGGGTCGGTCTTCAGCCGTTCGACAGCGTCATAGGCGATGACGCCGGACTCGATGCGGGTCTCGGCTACGGCCACCAGATCAAGGATGCCCTCGACCTCCTGGTCGAAGCTGCGGGTGGCGATCAGGCCCAGGACGTAGGGGATCTTGATCTCAGACCCGGTGGAGCGGGTCTCCAGATTGGGCAGGCCAAACAGGGTCAGCCCGGCGGGCGCCGGCTCGGTCTCCCACATGGCCTCCAGGGCCGCGAGCTTCATCTTCTGGTTGTCGGTGAGCGCGTAGCCGGACTCATCGCCCAGCACGACCACCGAGAGCGAGGCCGCCAGACCGAAGGCTGCGGCCACGGTGAAGGAGCGGATGGCGAAGGCCCGGTGACGCTCCTTCAGCAGGTAGTAGGCCGAGATCCCCAGCACCACGACGGCGGCCAGGACATAGCCGGCGCTGACCGCGTGAACGAACTTGGCCTGGGCGACGGGATTGAACAGGACGGCCTGGAAGTCGACGATCTCCATCCGCATGGTCCGCGGGTTGAAGGCTGCGCCCACCGGGTTCTGCATCCAGCCATTGGCGATCAGGATCCAGAGCGCCGAGAGGTTCGAGCCCAGGGCGACCATGAAGGTGACGCCCAGGTGGGCCAGCTTCGACAGCTTGTCCCAGCCGAAGAACATCAGGCCGACGAAGGTGGCTTCCAGGAAGAAGGCCATCAGGCCCTCGATGGCCAGCGGCGCGCCGAAGATGTCGCCGACATAGTGCGAGAAGTAGGACCAGTTGGTCCCGAACTCGAACTCCATGGTGATGCCGGTGGCCACCCCGAGGACGAAGTTGATCCCGAAGATGGTCGCCCAGAACCGGGTGACGGTGCGCCAGATCTGGCGGCCGGTCATCACATACAGGCTCTCCATGATGACCAGCATGAAGGAGAGGCCCAGCGTCAGGGGCACGAAGAGGAAGTGGTACATCGCCGTCAGCGCGAACTGCAGGCGGGATAACTCGACGACAGCGAGGTCCATGGGGGACTCCTAGGAAGCTGCGCCGTTCGTATATGCGGCTTCGCGCATGTTCCTTGATGCAGATCAGGTAGCGGCGCGGCGCGGGGGTCTATGAGGGGCCGATGCGCTTTCCTCTGTCCGACCACCTGGCCGCCGGGCCCCGCGCGTCCCGCCTGGGACCTGGCCTGTTTTGGGTGCTCGATGCGGCGGGGGCGGTGATCTTCGCCCTGGGTCTGGCCGGCGCGGTGACCCATCTCGCGGTCGGCGAAACCGGCGGGCCCTGGCCGTGGCTCGCAGCCCTCATTGCAGGCGCCCTGTTGCGCGCCCTGGCCAACTTCGCCGCCGCCGGCGCCGGCGCCCGTCGGGCCCGTGGGTTGAAGGGCGCTCTGCGCGAGCGCGTGCTTCGGGCCGCCCTGCGGACCCCGGCGGGCCAGGCCGCCCCCATCGGTGAGCGGGCTGCGGCCGTGGTCGACGAGGTGGAGGCCCTGGACGGCTGGTTCGCCCGGTTCGAGCCCCTGGCCCTGGCCGCCCGGATCAGCCCCGTCCTCGTTCTTTGCGCCATCGCGGTCGCGAGCCCGATCAGCGCCCTGATCCTGGTGGGCGCCCTGATCCCCTTCGCCCTGATCATGGCCCTGGCCGGCATGATGGCCGCCGACGCCGCCCGGGCGCAGTTCGAGGCGCTGGGTCGCCTGTCGGGCCTGTTCATGGATCGCGTCCGCGCCCTGCCGATGGTGCTGGCCTTCCAGGCCGAGGCGGCCGAGGCCGCCAAGGTGGAGGGCGCCGCCCGGGGCGTGGCCCGCCGGACCCTGGCGGTGCTCCGCTTCGCCTTCCTCTCGTCGGCCGGCCTGGAGTTCTTCGCCGCCCTGTCGGTGGCCCTGGTGGCGGTCTATGCGGGCTTCAACCTGTTGGGGCTGCTGCCCATCCCGGTCCCGGAACAGCTGGACCTCGGCCGCGCGCTCTTTGTGCTGGCCCTGGCGCCGGAGGTCTATCTGCCGCTCCGTCGGCTGGCCGGAGCCTATCACGATAAGCAGGCCGGTCAGGCCGCGGCTGAGCGGCTGGCGCGGCTGCTTGATGGCCCGGCCGTTCCTGCGGCGGGCGGCGAGGGGTTCCAGGACGCGCCGGACATCGCCTTTGAGGCGGTGCGGCTCACCTATCCGGGCGGCGCGACCATCGGCCCGATCAGCTTCACCGCCCCAGCCGGCCAGGTCACCGTGCTGTTGGGCGCCAGCGGATCGGGCAAGACCTCGCTGTTGTCGGCGCTGGTGGGGGCCGCGCCCCTGTCGGCCGGGGAGGTGCGGGTGGGTGGCCGCCGCCTGTCCGCGGAGGGCTCCTTCGCCCGGTCGGTGGCCTGGGCTGGCCAGGCGCCGGCGCTGGCGCCGGGAAGCGTGGCCGACAACATCTCGCTGGGGCGTCAGGGCGCATCGGCCGAGCTCGTCGCGACGATCGCCGACAAGGTCGGGCTGGCGGCCGCCATGGCCGGGCGCGCCGAGGGCCTGGACACCCGGTTGGACGAGCGAGGGTCTGGCCTCTCAGGGGGTGAGCGTCGACGAATCGGCCTGGCGCGAGCCTGGCTGAAGCCTGCGCCGATCCTGTGCCTTGATGAACCCACCGCCGATCTGGACGCCAAGGCCGAAGACGAGATGATCGCTGTGCTGTCGGCCATGGCCGGCGGCCGTACCGTGCTGATCGCCAGCCATTCCGAACAGCTGGCGGCCATGGCCGACCATGTGGTGCGCCTCCCATGACCCTGTCTCTCCAGAGCCTGGTCGCCGAGCAGCGGCGAGCCCAGGGCCACGCCCTGATTCTGTCGGCCCTGGCCGCCGCCGTTCTGGCGCTCTGCGCGGTCCTGCTGATGGGCCTGTCTGGATGGTTCATTGCGGCGGCAGCCGCCGCAGGGGCCGGTGGCAAGGCCGCGGTGATGGCCTTCAACTATCTGCTGCCCAGCGCCGGCATCCGGCTGCTGGCGATCCTGAGGACCGGCGCCCGCTATGGCGAGCGGCTGGCCGGCCACGCCGCGGCCCTGAACGCCCTGGCCGAGATCCGGCCGGCCCTCTACCGCGCCCTGGCCCGGGGGCGACCAGAAGCGGCCCTGGCGCTGTCCTCAGGGGAGGCTTCGGCCCGCCTGGTGCAGGATGTGGATGCGGTCGAGACCCTGTTTGTGCGGCTTTCGGCGCCCTGGTCGGCGGCGGCGGCCCTGGTCGCGGGGCTTGCCCTGACCCTGCTGGCCGGTCCCGTCCCAGCGCTCTGCCTGCTGGCGGCCATGGGTCTGCTTCTTGTGATCGGCCGGTTGCTGGCTCAGGGGGTCTCCACTGAGCCAGGGCGTGAGGTTCAGGGGGCGACCGGCGAGTTGAAGGACGCGGTGGCCGCCTATCTCGCCGCCAGTCCGGACCTTGTCTGCTACGATCTTGAAGACCGCGCCGTGGCCGCGGTCATGGCCCACGACCAGCGCCTGGGCCAGGCCCAGGGCCGCGTGGTCGATGGCGAGGCCCTGATGGCCGCCCTGCAGGCCGTGGTCAGCGGTTTGGCGGTCGCTGCGGTGCTGCTGGCCGCACGGGACGTCGCGATTCCCCTGGCCGCCCTGGCGGCGCTCAGCACCGTTGTCGCCCTGGAAGGCGCCGCAGGCCTGCTGCGCGCCTTCGAACGGGCCGGCGCCGCGGCTGAGGCCGAACGCCGCCTCAATGAGGTGCTGATTCCTTCAACCGAACCCGCACGCAGTCCCGATCCGTTCGGGGTCCGGGACCTGACCCTGCCCATCGGCGGCGGCGTACGGCTCGCGCCCGGCGTCCGGGCTGCCCTGGTCGGACCGTCGGGCTGTGGCAAGACGCAGATGCTCGAGCGGCTGATCGGTCTGCGGACGGCTGGCCTCGAGGGCTTCGCCATCGCCGGAACGCCCCTGGCGCGCCTGACGCCGGCCTTCGTGCGCAGCCAGTTCGCCTATGGTCCACAGGACGCCCGGCTGCTGACCGGCAGCGTGCGGGACAATCTCCTGCTGGCCTCGCCGCGGGCCAGCGACGCTGAACTATGGCTGGCCCGGGCCGACGCCGGTCTGGAAGACCGGATCTCCGCCATGGCCGGCGGCCTCGACGCCTGGGTGGGCGAGGGCGGCGCGCGGCTGTCGGGGGGAGAGCGCCGGCGATTGTCCCTGGCGCGCGCCCTGCTGCGCCCATCGCCCTGGCTGGTTCTCGACGAGCCCACCGAGGGCCTGGATTCGCAGACCGAGGCCCTGGTCATCGCCCGGCTGGAACAACGCCTGGCGCGGACGGGGCAGGGCCTGCTGCTGGTCTCGCACCGTCCGGCGCCGCTCGCCCTTTGCGACAGAACTCTGAGGCTGGCCGATCCGGTCGCCGGCCTTCAGCCCCTTGCGACCACCGCCGGCTGAGGTCGCCAGCCGCCGGCGCGTGGTCGTGACGAAGGCGCCCCGGACATGGACCGCCGGGGCGCCTTCACAGACCTACAGGT
>JAHUZY010000487.1 GCA_019264505.1 Phenylobacterium sp.
CCTTCTCACTTCCTTCTCACTTCCTTCCTACTTCCTTCCTACTTCCTTCCTACTTCCTTCTTACTTCCTTCCCACATCCGTCTCACATTGGTCGATGTTTGGCGCTCTGCGCGGCCGCCTCCGGCTGCGCTGGTTTGAGACCCCCTTTTTGACGTGTTTGACCCCCTTTTTCGGCTGCTGTTGTCTCGAGCTTTGGTGACCTTCCGACCCTTAATCTGGCGATAGACCATACGCACCCTCCACAGGGTGGGTAAGTCGTTGTTCTAAAAGACGTTTGTGAAGAGCACCTCGCGGCGGATGTCGGACACAAGTGCCGACAGTCCAAAGTCAAATCACTGATATTGTTGAAATACTGCCGCGAAACAGTGTCCGACACCCTGTCCGACACACCATCACCGCGGTGATGCAAACTACCGAGCAGCCTTGAGGCGGCGTATCGGCGCCCAGAGTGGCGTTCCCGTCGACCAGGAACGGCCGATTTTGCCCCGCGCTCATTAACCAGGGAGCGCGGACGGCTGTGGCTGAGACCGCACCTCAGGCGGCGCCTCTCGAAGCCTCTAAGCACACCTGTCGACCTCACGCGTCTCTCAGGCCACAGGCGGAGGTCGATTGTCCCCCGAGGTCGCCAGCGGGCGGCCGGCGAGGGCTTTGATCCTCAGCGAGTCGGCTAAAACACCTCAGTCCCTAGCCACCCGGGACGGAAGCCGTACTGTCGCCCTATGAACGCCGTCGAGATTGAAGAAGCCGTCACGAAGCTGGCCGATGAGGCCTTTGACGCCGCCGAGTTCCCGTTCAGCTTCCTGGAGGCCTTCGGAAACAAGGAGACGACGCTTCGCAAGCTCCGCAGCGGGGCGTCGAACAAGTCCGATGTCGGCGGGGTCCTCCAGGCCAACAACATCCATATCGCCGTCTGCCCGCCGGGGCAGGTGACAGAGACCCTGGGCGCCCTGCGCGACAGTGCCGCCACCACCCGCTGGAAGGCCAAGTTCATCCTGGCCACCGACGGGGAGACGCTTGAGGCCGAGGACCTGGCCAGCGGCGAGACGGTGGCCTGCCCCTATGAGGACTTCCCCAACCACTTCGGCTTCTTCCTGCCCCTGGCGGGCATCACCACCGTCAAGCAGATCCGCGAAAGCGCCTTCGACATCCGCGCCACCAGCCGGCTGAACCGGCTCTATGTGGAGCTCTTGAAGGACAATCCTGACTGGGGAACCGCCCAGCGCCGGCACGACATGAACCACTTCATGGCGCGGTTGATCTTCTGCTTCTTCGCCGAGGACACCGAGATCTTCCACGGCGAGCGGGCCTTCACCTCGGCCGTGGAGACCATGAGCGCCAAGGACTCGGCCAACACCCATGAGGTGATCGGCCAGCTGTTCCGCGCCATGAACACCGAGACCGCGGACCGGGCCGCCGCCGGCGTCCCCCGTTGGGCTGAGCCCTTTCCCTATGTGAACGGTGGCCTGTTTTCCGGCAGCACCGAGGTCCCGCGCTTCAGCCGCATCGCCCGGTCCTACCTGCTGCATATCGGCAGCCTGGACTGGAAGAAGATCAATCCCGACATCTTCGGCTCAATGATCCAGGCCGTGGCCGACGACGACGAACGCGGCGCCCTGGGCATGCACTACACCAGCGTGCCCAACATCCTGAAGGTGCTGAACCCGCTGTTCCTGGATGACCTGCGGGAGAAGCTGGATCAGGCCGGCGACAACCCGCGAACCCTGCTCAACCTGCGCAAGCGCATGGCCAAGATCAGGATCTTCGATCCAGCCTGCGGCTCAGGCAACTTCCTGGTCATCGCCTACAAGCAGATGCGAGAGATCGAGGCCGAGATCAATCGCCGCCGGGGCGAGCCCGACCTGCGCTCAGAGATCCCCCTGACCAATTTTCGCGGGATCGAGCTTCGCGACTTCCCAGCCGAAATCGCCCGCTTGGCCCTGATCATCGCCGAATATCAGTGCGACGTGACCTACCGCGGCCAGAAGGAGGCCCTGCGCGACTTCCTGCCCCTAGACGCCAAGAACTGGATCACCTGCGGCAATGCCTTACGGCTCGACTGGCTGAGCATCTGCCCGCCCACGGGCACGGGGGTGAAGATCCATGGCGACGATCTGTTCAACACGCCCCTCGACCAGACCGAGATGGATTTCGAGAACGAGGGTGGTGAGACGTATATTTGCGGAAATCCGCCGTATAAGGGAAGCCAGACCCAAACATTGGAGCAGAAAGAAGACTTAGCGGCAGTGTTTAGTCCGCATGGCCTTCCATCCAAGCAAATCGATTATGTAGGCGGCTGGTTCATGAAGGCCGCGATTTATGCGCAGTCAACACGGGCGGATTCGGCTTTCGTCAGCACCAACTCCATCTGCCAGGGCCGCATCGTCCCGATTCTTTGGCCGGAAATTTTCAGGCGTGGCTCCTTTATCCACTTTGCGCACACGAGCTTCAAATGGGCGAATCTGGCCGCGCACAATGCGGGAGTAACAGTCGTAATAGTCGGTCTTTCCTCAGATGCCGGTAAGGGGCGGCTGGTTTACGACTTGAATCGCGATGGCGAAACGACAGTCCGTGAAGCGAGAAACATCACGCCTTATCTGACGGTTGGCGACAACACAGTGGTCGAGGGGCGGCGCAATAGTATTTCTGGTCTTCCCGATATGTCTTTCGGCAACATGCCTGTGGATGGTGGGAATCTATTGCTCTCAGCAGAAGATGCGGCCTCACTATGCATGAGCAAGAAAGATAAAGAAAATCTTCTTCGACGCATATACGGCTCTGCGGAGTTCATTCGTGGGGTTGTTCGAAAGTGTATTTGGATATCTGACGAAAACCTAAATCGAGCATTAGAAATAGAGGAAATAAAGGAGAGATTTGACCGCGTTAGAGAAATGAGATTGGAGAGCAAAGACTCGGGTACAAAAGAAATGGCATCGCAGCCCCATCAGTTTCGTGAAATGTATTTTGGTAAGAGTCACACACTGGTGCTTCCAGGTGTATCATCCGAAGCCCGTGATTACCTGCCAATTGGTTTGATTGATAGCCAATCAGTGGTTAGCAACCTGGCATTTGCTCTCTACGACGCGCCGCTTTGGAACATCGCGCTTATCGCTTCGCGCCTTCATGTCATTTGGATTGGTACTGTCTGCGGAAAGTTGAAAACCGATTACCGTTATTCAAACACGCTCGGTTGGAACACCTTCCCAGTCCCGCCTCTGACAGAGAAAAATAAGGCCGACCTTACACGCTGCGCCGAGGACATCCTGTTGGTGCGTGAGGCTCATTTCCCCGCGACGATCGCCGAACTCTACGATCCCGACGCCATGCCCGCCGATCTGCGCGCAGCCCACGAGCGCAATGATGAGGTGCTGGAGCGCATCTATATCGGCCGCAGGTTCAAGAACGACACCGAGCGGCTCGAAAAACTGTTTGAGCTCTATACGAAGATGACCGCCCAGCCGGAGGCGGCGGCCGCGAAGCGGACGAAACACTAGCGGGGTGGGGCTGGGATCGATGGAAGCGCGAAGCAAGACGATCGAGGCCTGGTTCTCGATGATTGAGCAGGGGCAGGTAAAGCTGCCCCGGTTTCAGCGCCATGAGGCTTGGCGACCGCACCAGATCGCCGGGCTATTCGAGAACATCCTGCGTTCGCCGTCCCTGCCGGTCGGGGTGCTATTGGTCCTTGAGGTCGGCGACAAGGAGCCGTTCCATTCGCGCCCAATCGTCGGAGCCCCGGCCACCGGTGATCGGCCGCTGATGCACATCCTTGATGGGCAGCAGCGCATGACGGCGCTCTGGCGCTCGCTCACAGACAAGTACGAGGATCTGAAGGTCTTCGTCCGTCTCTTGGCCTCCAGCGATACCAGCCAAGCCGACGCCGTCTCTGAAGACGATGAGGAGGGGGGCGCCCTGGTCCAGATCGAGCGGCGCTGGATGAACAAGGGGATGCCGCGCCCGGTTTGGGCTGACGACGATGTGGAGTGCATCAAGCGCGGCCTCGCGCCGATCTCGATTTTCCGCCCCGGCGGAACTGGTGAAGCCGCCTTCAAACTCTGGCGCGAGCGCTTACGCGAAGGGGGCGTTTTCACCGACGACATCGGTGATCGGGCCGGCGATCTGCGCAAGCGCGTGCTGAGTTACACCCTGCCGTTCCTGTCGCTTCCCGTCGGGACGTCGCGCGAGACCGCTCTGGAGGTGTTTATCAACATGAACACCTCGGCCTCGCCCCTGAAGGACTACGACATCGTCGTCGCCCAGGTCGAGGAAGGGGTCGGGGAGTCCCTTCACGACAAGGTGGAGGCTCTGCTTCAGTCGGCGCCCGCGGCCCGTGAGTATGGACGCATCGAAGACATCCTTCTGGCGATGACGGCGCTGCTGCTCGACAAGCCGCCGATCAAGAAGACCTACCTTGAAGACGACTTTGGGAAGGGCCTGGCCTCCGTCTGGCCAGACGTGGTGGCTGGCTTGGAACGGGGAATCCAGTTCCTGGGCGAGGAGGCCTTGTTCAACGAGAAGACCCTGCCCAGTGATGTGGCCGTCTATCTGACCTGCGCCCTATGGGCGGTCGCATCGAAGTTGAAGCTCGATCAGGAAGGGAACGCTCGCCAGATCATTCGAAAGGTGCTGTGGCGGGCTTGCTTCACCCATCGCTATGGGAAGACCTCGGCGACGCGCGCCTATGCCGACTTCAAAGCCCTACGTGGCATGATCGATGGAGCGACCCCAGACGGCAAATGCGAGCTGTTTGACGCCACGGTCTTCCGACTGCCGGACCTGGAGGAGATCAAGGGCGCCGGCTGGCCAGGACGGAAGGATCGGCTACCACGGGCGATCCTGGCGACCTCTCTTCGCCGCAGGGCGCAGGACTTCGCCGATGGAACGCCGATTGGGCGAAACAATATCGCCGCCCGCGAACTCGATCATCTCTATTCCTGCGGCTACCTCAAAGAGGAACGGGACAGTCCGCGCGTGAACCGCGCCTTGAACTGCGCCCTCATCACCGGCCTGACAAACCGCAATAAGAGCGCCGCCGCGCCGAGCGACTATGTGGCCAAACGGGCGGCGGCGGCCAATCTCGGCGAAGAGACCGTTCGTTGGCGCCTGGCGACGCATCTCATTCCCTACGACGAACTGACTTCCGACAACTATGACGCCTTCCTGGATGCCCGCGCCAAGCTGGTGGCTGCAGACATGATTGCGCTTTGTGACGGGGTGGAGCCCACTGCATGACCGAGCCTCTCTCCGTCCCCTCCGTTTCGGTCCGCTACGCCTCCAATGGCAGCTCGACCAAGGCCAACGAGTTCGGCATGCGGCCGATGCAGGAGCGCGCCTATGAGAAGCGCGGCGAGCAGTATCTGCTGATCAAGTCGCCGCCGGCCTCGGGCAAGAGCCGCGCCCTGATGTTCATCGCCCTGGACAAGCTGGCCAATCAGGGGGTGAAGCAGGCGATCATCGTGGTGCCAGAAAGGTCTATTGGCGCCAGCTTTCACAATGAGCCGCTGACCCGGCATGGGTTCTGGGCTGACTGGCATGTGGAGCCGAGGTGGAACCTGTGCGACGCGCCGGGCAACGACAATGGCGGCAAGGTCAACGCGCTGGGCGCCTTCCTCGAAAGCGACGATCAGGTGCTGGTCTGCACCCACGCGACGTTCCGTTTCGCGGTCGATAAGTTCGGGATCGAGGCCTTCGATGACCGGCTGATCGCGGTGGACGAATTCCACCATGTCTCGGCCAATCCCGACAACAAGCTGGGCCTGCATCTGGGCGAGCTGATCACCCGCGACCGGGTCCATATCGTGGCCATGACCGGGTCCTATTTCCGGGGTGACGCCGAGGCGGTGTTGTCGCCGCAGGACGAGGGGCGGTTCGAGAGCGTCACCTACACCTACTACGAGCAGCTCAACGGCTATGAGCATCTGAAGCAGCTCGACATCGGCTACTTCTTCTATTCCGGCGCCTATGCCGACGACATTCTGAAGGTGCTGAACCCCGCCGAGAAGACGATCATCCACATCCCCAGCGTCAATGCCCGCGAGAGCACCAAGGACAAGATCAAGGAGGTGGAGCACATCATCGAGGCCCTGGGCGAATGGCAGGGGACCGATGCCGCCACCGGCTTTCAGCTGGTCAAGACGGCCGACGGACGGATGCTGCGCATCGCCGATCTGGTGGACGATGATCCGACCAAGCGCGACCGCGTGTCCGCCGCTCTGAAGGACCCTGCTCAGAAGAAAAATCGCGATCAGGTGGACATCATCATCGCCCTGGGCATGGCCAAGGAGGGTTTTGACTGGATCTGGTGCGAGCACGCCCTGACGGTGGGCTATCGCTCCAGCCTGACCGAGATTGTGCAGATCATCGGCCGGGCGACCCGCGATGCGCCGGGCAAGGCGCGCGCCCGCTTCTCCAACCTGATCGCCGAACCGGCCGCGGCCGACGACATCGTCACTGAGGCGGTCAACGACACGCTGAAGGCCATCGCGGCCAGCCTGTTGATGGAGCAGGTGCTCGCGCCGCGCTTTGAGTTCAGGCCGAAGAACCCGCAGAACGAGGCGACGCCCGGCTTCGACTATGGCGAGGGTGGCTTTGACGCCGACAAGTGCAACGTTGGTTTCAACGAGGAGTCCGGCAAGTTCCAGATCGAGATCAAGGGTCTTGTGACGCCCAAGAGCGAGGAGGCGGCGCGAATTTGCCAAGAGGACCTGAACGAGGTGATCGCCGCCTTCGTACAGGACAAGACCACCATCGAGCGCGGCCTGTTCGACGAGGAGTTGGTGCCCGAAGAGCTGACCCAGGTGCGCATGGGCAAGATCGTCCGGGACAAGTTCCCGCACCTGGACGCCGAGGATCAGGAGGCCGTCCGCCAGCATGCGGTGGCGGCGCTGAACCTGACTCAGAAGGCGAAGGAGGTCGCCGTAGGCAGCGGCCTGGGCGAGGAGCGCGCCAACACCGCCTTCGTCGATGGCGTGCGTCGGTTCGCCATGGATGTGAAGGAGTTGGACATTGACCTGATCGACCGGGTCAATCCGTTCGGCGAAGCCTATGCCATCCTGGCCAAGACGATGAGCGAGGAGAGCCTGAAGCAGGTCGCCGCCGCGATCGCCGCCAAGCGCACGAGCCTGACGCCGGAGGAGGCGAAGGTGATCGCCAAGCGCGCCGTCGAGTTCAAACGCGAGCGTGGACGACTGCCGTCGATCAGCTCGGCCGACGCCTGGGAAAAACACCTGGCCGAGGGCGCCGCCGCCTTTGTCCGGTTCAAGGATGAGGGCCGCTATGAGTGACCTCGACCTTGATGAGCTGCGCGCGGAGCTGGAGGGTTTCGCCCAGCCGAAAAAACAGGCCGGCCGCTCGCCCCGCGAGGAGCGCATCATCGCAGGCTTTGAGGAGATCCAGCGTTTCGTCGAAACCCACGGCCGCGCGCCACAGCATGGCGAGCACCGCGACATCTTTGAACGGCTCTATGCGGTGCGGCTGGACCGCATCCGCGAGCAGGCCGATTGTCGCGCCCTGGTGGAGCCGCTGGATCACCAAGGGCTTCTGGCGGGCGAGGGGCTCAACCTGCCCCAGGCCGACGAGCTGGACGATGACGCCCTGCTGGCCGAGTTGGGCATGGCGGAGGGTGACCCGACCGGGATCACCGAGCTGCGGCATGTCAGGTCCGCCGCAGAGAAACGCGAGGCTGAGGAGATCGCCAACCGCGAGCGGTGCGAGGACTTCGATCAGTTCAAGCCCCTGTTCGACCGGGTCGCCAAGGACCTGGAGATCGGCGCCCGGATCACCCGGCAGATCCGGAAGGACGCTGGCTTCCTGAAGTCCGACATTCAGCAGGGTGAGTTCTTCATTCTGGGCGGCCAGACGGTCTATGTCGCCGAGGTGGGCGAGCCGATCAAAGCGCCGAATGGCGAGACGGACGCGCGCCTGCGGGTCATCTATTCCAACGCCACCGAGAGCAACCTCCTGCTCCGCTCCCTGCAAAGGGCGCTCTACAAGGACGAGACCAGCCGGCGCATTTCGGAGCCTTCGGCGGGCCCTCTGTTCGCCGATGAGGCCGATACGGACGATCTGGCCAGCGGCACGATCTACGTCCTGCGCAGCAAGTCCGATCACGCCACGGTGGCGGAGAACCGCGAGCTTGTTCACAAGATCGGCGTGACAGGCGGCGAGGTCGAACAGCGCATCGCCGGCGCCCGGCAGCAGCCGACCTTTCTGATGGCCGATGTCGAGGTCGTCGCGACCTACCGCCTCTACAACATCAATCGCTCTAGGCTGGAGAACCTGATCCACAGGGTCTTCGACCCCGCCCGGCTGAAGATCACGATCCCCGATCGCTTCGGGCGCAACGTCGAGGCCAGGGAGTGGTTTCTCGTCCCCCTGTTCGTGATCGACGAGGCCGTCGACCGCATCAAGGACGGCTCAATCACCGACTACATCTACGATCCGCCAACGGCGAGCCTGAGGCTGGTTGGAGGGTAGGGTAGGCGAACTTCGTGGAGGCTCCGATCGGCCGCCTGCGTAGGCGGCCAGAGAATGCCAGATCGGACGACAAGACCGGCAGCCGCAGCGTTTGTTGAAGGCTGGCAGCTGCTACAATCTTGCGGGCTTGCAACCCTGGTTTCGGTTTGGGTCTCCCCGTACAATCTGTCGGCGAGTGATTCAGCGATTTCTGGGGTGCGGTGCCAATGGCCAATACGAGTTCCTTCGACGTCATGGGCGGTGAAACGCTTGTATCGGTGCTTTACGTGCCAGGGCCAGCTCAGGTCACCTACGCCATAACTGGAGGGGCCGATGCGGCACTTTTCCAGCTCGGCTACCAAGGCGTATCGCCCTCAGCCGCTCGACTGGAATTTAAGACGGCTCCGGATGCGAGCGCTCCTGCGGACGAGGGCGGGGATAATCAGTATCAGGTTGAGGTGACCGCAAACCTGGGCACTTCAACGCAGGTGACCTCATATAACCTTCGCGTTCTCCCAGACGATTTTGCGGGCAACACATCTACGGTCGGACGACTTCTGACTGATGGCACCCCAGTCTCTGGGGAGCTGAGTCTCCGCACTGATAAAGATTGGTTCCGCTTCGAGTCGGACGGTAGCCCCCACCTGTTTATGCTCGGTGGCGTGAGCTCCTGGGGCATAGCGAATGCCGACGGCACCGTGCGGAGCTATTCATCGGGTGGCGGAGGTGAGCTGGTGCTTCAGCCGCTAACGCTGCCCGCCGGGACGTATTTTGTGATGGTGGGCGGCCCGGAGAATTGGGGGGGCGCAACGGGCCCCTACGCCGTCTCCGTCGCAAAGTCCGGCCCCACATTGTTCCCGACTGAGGGGGATGATCAGCGGACCGGCTCCGCGCTGAGTGATTTCCTCTACGGAAATGGCGGGAATGACACGCTCGTCGGCCTTGACGGACGTGACTTCCTGTTTGGGTATGGAGGCAATGACAGCCTCGATGGCGGTCCTCAGACTGACTTCCTCCGTGGGGGTGACGGCAATGACCTCCTCGCCGGAGGCGGAGATTTTGACGATCTCCATGGCAACCAGGGTAACGACACGCTTCAGGGGCAAGATGGCGACGACTGGGTAGTCGGTGGCAAAGACAACGACCAGCTCTCCGGGGATGCAGGAAGCGATATTGTCTACGGCAATCTCGGAAACGACACCTGCTACGGCGGAGATGGAAACGACCTGATCCGCGGGGGGCAGAATGACGACGTACTCTATGGTGGCGCGGGTGACGACTGGCTGTCTGGAGATAAGCACAACGACACCATCAGCGGCGGCGCGGGCGCGGACACCTTTCACACATTCGGCGACGCCGGTATTGACCGAGTGCTGGACTTCAACCGCGCCGAAGGCGACCGGGTGCAACTGGACCCCGGCACGGTCTTCACCTTCGCTCAATCCGGTGGAGACGTGGTGATAAGCATGCAGGGCGGGGCCCAGATGGTTCTGGTTGGTGTGAACATCGCCACACTCACGGACGGCTGGGTCTTCGGGCAGTAGTCAGCCGCCGGCTGGAAATCACGGCGCTGGACTGGTCCAGTGTTGGGCGCAAGGTCAACAAGATGCGGCCAGCCGCCTAAGTGCAAAAGGGGAGGTCCGGGCCCATGGCTCGCAAAACGTTTTTCTCATTCCACTACCAGCCCGATGTTTGGCGCGCCTGGAACGTGCGGAACAGCTGGGTGGTCAAGCCGGCCGACGAGATCGCGGAGGGCTTCTTTGACAACAGTGTGTTCGAGGCCTCGAAAAAGGAGGGCGAGACAGCGCTGAAGAACTTCCTTCGCGACGGTCTCAAAAACACCTCGGTGACCTGCGTTCTGGCCGGTGCCAACACCTGGAGCCGCCGATGGGTCCGCTACGAGATCGTGCGCAGCGTGCTCAAGGGAAATGGCCTGCTGACGGTCGACATCCATGGGGTCAAAGACAAGGATGGAAACGTTTCCGAGAAAGGCGCAGACCCGCTGGCTCAGATCGGTGTCTACAAAACCGACAAGGGAATCTTCTTCGCCGAGTGGAAGGGCGGAAAATGGGTTCAGTACGACGATTACAAGTTGGCGATCCCGTCCGCAGACTTGTGGTTCGAGGCTCCGAACTCAACCAACGTCGTTCAGCTTTCCAGCCACTGCCTGCGCTATGATTTCGCCGCGCAGAACGGCAGGACCAACATCGGAGGATGGATTGAGACCGCGGCCGGTCTGGCCAACCGCTAGGCACCGGCTCCCAGCAGGTGTTTCCGGAAGAGATGAAGATAGGCGAACTCAGTCGCCAGATCGGGCGGGAGATTACCTTCGCGATCAAAAATGATCCTCGCGGCCGCACCGGTTGTCGCGATGGGGAAGCATGGCACGCTGGGGTGCTTCGCGCGAAAGAGCTCCCACTCCAGCTCGATGCCTTCCATGCCGCCGATGAAGACCGCGCCGTCAAAATTGTTGTCGAACATGGCGGCCCTCATCGCGGACAAGCTTGCCTCGCGCTCCCCAAGATCAGCGGTCAACTCCACCCTCTCGAATGCGGCGTTATCGGGCGGAAACTCCTTGCGGAAGAACTTGCTCTGATAGAGCACGACGTGGTTGCGCACATCCAGGTTGAGTTCGCGGGCGATCAACCGAAACATCGGCGTGATCGCGGGCTGACCTCCAAAAATGATCCTGCATTGGGGGAGGATCGCCCCAATCAGGCCGCGTAGGCTTTCGCGGATGGCGACGTTGTCGGCGGTCTCATAGTAGCGGGGATCCCGCTCGCGCATGGGCACGCCCGCGGACAGAAAGAACGTCTTCATGCCCCGATCCTTCGCCCCATCCACCCCTTGACCTCGCCGATCGCCAAGCTGCGCACCTTCATGTTGGGATTCAGCCATCTTAGATGCTTCAGCCAGCGATCGCGAATCCCGCGCTCGTCAAACACCAAGATGAGGTCATTGGTGTCCTCCGCCGACAGGTCTTCCTCGATTTCTTGGTATCGCACAGCGTCTGGCACACCGACGGTGGGCACAATGATGGCCTTCTGACCGTCTGGGGTCTCAAGCTTCAGATATCGGCCGGGCTGGGCGGTGATGGTCGCGCCGACGGCGGCGGCCTCGCGGAACATCTCCTGCACCAGGTAGGCGTGCCGGGCCGCCAGGGCACGGGCCCGCAGCGACTCCGCTTCCCGAGCGATGACCTTCACCGCCTCATCCGTCAGCCGGCAGTCCGGGCCTAGTGTAACGCCGATGTCCACAAAATCCGCCGCCGAGAGCTGGTGCGCCTGACTGAACGCCGAGTAGGCCGCTTGCGGATGGTCCGGCCAGATCACCTGCAGGATTTGCAGCGACGTGCTGTTGGCACGCGCAAGCTCTTCCTCCGTCCAGCGGCTGTTCAGAAAGCCAGGCGAGTCCAGTAGCACCATCACATCGGTGTCGGCGAGGCGATGCCACAAGACCTCCTGGAATGGCTCGCCCGGACGGATCGAGTGCGTATCCAGGAACACGTCAAAGGTGCGCAGATCCAGCTCCTCATAGAGATGGATCGCTACGCGCCGAGACTCGGCGCGCCGGTAGCTAATGAACAGCCGGCGGGTCCGGCGGAGAAGGCTCAGGTTTTCGAGAACAACGTCACTGAGCCGAATGAACTCAGGATCGTCTGCGGCCAGCTCGAAGGCATTGGTCGGCCGCAGCGACACCGGTGCCACGTCGTTAACAGTGTTGAGATCCCGCACGACGGGAATGACCACGTGGCCGTCAGCGAGAAGAGGCTCCAGGTGCCTGTCGATATCGGCCGGCGGCGCGTCGAATGCAAAATAGACGCCGACCACCGGTGCCCGTCGATCAAGAGTTGAAATCCCCTCCAACGACTCGAACCGCAGCAACTCCGGTTCAATCTGAAGCTCTGCGAATTTTAGAGCGAGCTGGGTCTTGAGGCTCTCCGCCTCTGGCCCTTCGTCGCCAAGGATCACGACTTGATACTGCCGAAGCACGCCTGACGTCCCCGATGCGGATGATCTCATCCTACGTGGGCGAACACCCAGCGTCGAGCCGATGTCGCTCAATACACTTGTCTTGGGCCGCGAGAGTGGCAGATGAGTTGGAACTTGCGCTGCACGCCAGCGTGACTCTCATGAGCATAAGCGAAGTGGTGATCATCAAGCAGCGGTCAGCGGGACAGCCGCCATTCGGCTTGACCGCAAGTACTACGCCTTATGCCAACTAGCGGACTTTCCCAAAGCCAGCTCGGAGTCGCGAGTTCGCGTTTCCGGCCGCGCTAGGCGGACTGCCGCTTAGCGGATATCGCCAGGGTCTGAGAAGAAACCAACTCAGTCACTGCCGTAGCCCGGGGCAAGCCGGGGCCGTCCGCCGCCGGGACTCTCGTCCTCGCGCGATTTGGCACGCGGGAGGTCAAAAGAAGAGCCCCGCGACCGCCTCGTGCGCCGCTAGCACCTCGCCCCTGGACCGGCTTGTGACCCCAGCCTCGGTCGCGAAGCGCTCCCACTCGGCGACCGCTGCGCGGACGTCCTCGACCACCGAATCAATGACCCGGTTGGACAGGCCGTGGCGGCGGCCAAGGGCCTGGACGTGCTCTCGGGTGGGGTTTCGGCCTTCGCCCTCGATGTCCAGATAGTGCTCGCCGCCCGGACCGGCGGAATAGGTGAGGTCATAGGCCGGCGCCAGTCGCCACTGGCCGTGCTCGTCCATAAGGTAGCTGTGCTGGCGAGTGTGGTCGTCGCGGTTGCAGGCCAGCACGTTGAAGACCATGCGCCGGAAGGCGGCTTGCACGTCGTCGGCGTGGCGGGTGATGGCCAGGGTCGCGCGGAGAAAGAGGTCGTAGCTCGCGGGCTTGCGCCAGGGCGCTTCCACCGCGCCGATCAGCGACACCATGTGCAGACGCCGACCAGGTTCTGGCCGGTCAAAGCGCCGGGTGGCGAAGTAGCCCGGGCCTGATCGCGAGGGCAGCAGGCGATAGGGCGCCATTTCCAGCCCGGCGGCCACGGCCATGGCGGCGTAGGCCGCCTCGATGGGGCCGATGTCGGCCGGGTCGTTTGGGGTGGCGAACTTGACGATCCAGGCCTCGTGGCCCGGCGCTGTCTCCCCCTCGGAGACTGAGATCCGCCCCTGTGCGTCGAACCCCACATGGATCTTGGGCCGCGCCCCGCCTGAGCCCCCGCCCAGGGTCGCAAGCGTTGCGGCGAGCTCACCCTCGTCCCCAGCCAGGATGGCTTGGGACTCTTTGGCCAGGGCGTCGAGGTCGAGACTTTGCACCTCCGGGGGTGGCGCGGTGCCGGGCCTGTAGGTCAGTGCGCCCCGGCCGCCGTCGCCGACCAAGGCCAGGCGATCGAGCGGCGTCAGGGCGTCTATGTTGACGCCTAGGCGGCTCAGACGCCGCCGCATGACCAGATGGCCCCACCCTTCGGGCAAACTGTCGGACAGGAAGCCATGCAGCCCGTCAAACTCACGACTGCGGGCGGGATGGAGGCCTGGTTGCGGCGGATAGAGAAGGGCTGACACAGGCAGGTCCGCCGCGATCATCTCAGGTGACCACTCGAGCTGAGCCAGGCCATCGGCCATCGCCAGCCGTCCGACGGGGGAGGCGGGGGCGGCCTCATCGAAGCAGAGGCTGGCGGCCAACGGGGTCCCTGGGGCGAGCCTCATGACTTGCTGGTCCTGCTCCGCGGCGCGCGCGCGCGGGATGGGCGCTTCGCGGCGGCGGCCTGCTGCGCCAGAAGCTTATCCAAACTGGCGGCGGCAGGCAGGGGAAAGAGCGCCTCCAATCCTTCATCGCATCGCAGCGCGACAGCAGCCTTCACCATGTCCTCCAGGGAGGCCTGGCCCTCAGTCTCCAGTCGGCGCCAGGTCCGATAGGCGACACCGGCCCGCCCAGCGGCCTCCACCTGCGTCCAGCCCAAGGCCACACGGCGGGCCTTGAGGCGTCCCGCGAGAGATTTCAGAAGTTCGGTTGGAGTCTGAAACACTGTCCACATGTGGCCGATTTAACGAGAAATGCCAAGTTAATTGGCCAAATAAGGTAGCTGATGCGAGCTTGCGACGGGCCGAGTGCGGCCATCGTATTCCTCTGTCGAAAAGCTCTGAGCCCTCCAGGCGGGCTGCGATTTAGGCCTATCGATCAGCAGCTTGAGTCCGAGCTTGCCGCCAACTTCATCCTCGCGTTGGTCTGGTCCGTCAGGGTTTGCGACGCTCACGGCGTGGTGGCTCTCGGGCTCATGGACGATGCGAATACCCAGACGGTCTCGGGCGCGGCCAATCCGGTCGCGTAGTGCTCTCGCGGCGACCCCGAGACGGCAGACGATCTCCTGATCGTCGGGCCTCCACACGGCGGGATCCAGGTAGCTGATGGTCGCAGGTTCGCCCAGGGCTTGGACCACGATCTGCCGGACGGCTTCGTCGGCGAAGCGCTTGGTAGTCGTCCCTCGGGGTTGGCCTGCCTGCACTCGGCCCGATGGGGGTAAGGGGGTAGATTCGGGTACTGAAAGGGTAGGGGGGACACCACTGTCCGCCTTTCGCGCCCACCATGTCCGCCTTTTGCCGGCAATGGAGGACACTGGTGTCCGCTTTTCTGCGGCGGGCTCTGGCTCTACCTGCCCTGAGGAGTGCGGAGGCTCAGATGGAACGCTATCGAGTGCGGCCGAGAGGACAGGAGCGTAGATGTTCGCCTTGCCTCGCCCGCGAGAGATGCGAACCGTGAGGTAGCCGGCCTTGACCAGCTCCTCGGTCGCCCGCCGTATGCTGCGCACCGTGACCGACAAGGCTCGCGCGAGGGTCTCCTGTGCGGGCCACGTGGTATGGCTTTTGCCGAACATATGGGTGAGGTGGCAGGCTAGTAGCCTGGCGAGC
>JAHUZY010000032.1 GCA_019264505.1 Phenylobacterium sp.
GGGGCGTTGGCGAGCTTGGCCAGGCGCCGGGCGATCTCGGTCTTGCCGACCCCGGTGGGGCCGATCATCAGGATGTTCTTGGGCGTCACCTCGTCGCGCAGGGCGTCGGGCACCCGACGGCGCCGCCAGCGGTTGCGCAGGGCCACGGCCACGGCCTTCTTGGCGTCCTTCTGGCCGACGATGAAGCGGTCGAGTTCGGAAACGATCTCGCGGGGGGAGAAGTCTGTCATGAGCTCACGGGGTTTGAGCCGGGTCAGCGCCCTACAGGCGCTCCACCGTCAGCTCGCCATTGGTGTAGACGCAGATGCGCGCGGCGATGCCCATGGCCTTGCTGGCCACCTCTTCGGCCGAGAGACTTGAGTCCATCAGGGCCATGCCGGCGGCCAGGGCATAGTTGCCGCCCGAGCCGATGGCCGCCACGCCGCTTTCGGGCTCCAGCACGTCGCCGACGCCGGTGACCGTGTAGATGGCGTCCTTGTCGGCCACCAGCAGCATGGCTTCCAGCTTGCGCAGGTAGCGGTCGGTGCGCCAGTCCTTGGCCAGGTCCACGCAGGCCCGCGCCAGGTGTTCGGGATATTGTTCGAGCTTGGTCTCGAGCCGCTCGATCAGGGTGAAGGCGTCGGCCGTGGCGCCGGCGAACCCGGCCAGGACCCGGCCGCCGGCCAGGGTGCGGACCTTGCGGGCGTTGCCCTTGACCACGGTCTGGCCCATGGACACCTGACCATCGCCGGCGATCACCGTCTGGCCGTCCTTGCGAACCGCCAGAATGGTCGTGCCGTGCCAGTCGGGGAAGTTGGAAGAAGTCTGCGACATCCGCCGGGATGTGGCGACCAGGGCAGGTGAGGTCAAGCGCCATGGAATTTTCCGACGCCGAGGTCGAACGCTACGCCCGCCATCTGGTGCTGCGGGAAGTGGGCGGGCCGGGCCAGCAGAAGCTGAAGGCCGCCCATGTGCTGATCGTGGGCGCCGGCGGCCTGGGCGCGCCGGCCAGCCTCTATCTGGCGGCCGCCGGGGTGGGCCAGATCACGCTGGTCGATCCCGACGCGGCCGACCTCTCCAACCTGCAGCGCCAGGTGATCTATCGCCCCTCAGACTTAGGCGCCCCCAAGGTCGAGGCCGCCGCCGCCCAGCTTTCCGCCCTCAACCCCCATGTGCGGATCAATCCCGTCCGCCTGGCCCTCGACAGCGCCAACGCAGGCGACCTGGTGGCCAGCGCCGACCTGGTGCTGGACGGCACCGACGACTTCGCCACCCGCTTTGCGGTCAACGCGGCCTGCGTGGCGCACGGAAAGCCGCTGGTCTCCGGCGCCATCGGCCGCTGGACCGGCCAGGTCGGCGTCTTCAAAGGCCAGCCCTGCTACCGCTGCCTGGTGCCGGATATCCCCCCGGACGCCGAAACCTGCGCCGCCGTCGGCGTCATCGGGGCGCTCGCCGGCGTCATCGGCTCGATGATGGCGCTGGAGGCGATCAAGGTCATCACAGGGGCCGGCGAGGCGCTGGAGGGGCGGTTGCTGATCTATGACGGCCTGGCGGCCGAGACGCGGACGGTGCGGATTGGGGCTGATCCGGCGTGTTCGGTGTGTGGGGCCGGGTCTCGCTGAGGCTGGTTGGAGCGGCCAGAATGCCGGCCAGCCATTGCCGCTTCAGGCGTCGGGGTCACAGTGAAGTCAGGCGGGCTTTCTGTTGGGCCACGCCATGGAGGTCATGGGGCCCTCTCACCAAACACTATCAAGTTCTGGCGACCGACAGCCGCGCCACTCAGTCCTCCGGCCAGCTGGCAGGCAAGTTGAACAGTTCGCGAAAAGGCTGTCCTTCGGTCTTCTCTAGACGCCCATCGATCGGATTTAGCTCGTCGATGCCAAGAGGAATTGGCGGCAGAGGACGCGTCGCCCATGGGTTCCTGATTAGCCGAGCGCGCCTTTGTCCCACGCTCCACGGCGCTAAGCGCTCAGTCGACAGAATCGCGCTCAAACCCTTCTTGCGAGGGCCGTTCGCGCCTTGCCAAACACCATCGCCGTTCCGGCTTTCAGCGGTTTCAGTTCGACCATCCTCATAGCGCCGAACAACGACACAGGGCGAACCGAACATTGCATCGATAGCATCCTCCTCGCTTTTGTAATCGCTCATGGCATTGACGGCCACGACATAAGGAAGGTCGAGATCACCATAGCGAGACGCCTTCCGTTCCACGGATTCGCGAATTCCATCGCCGGGTGTCCCCCAAAAGGGCTCCATATTCTGAAGACCGATCGCGCCGCCAGCCTCCCGGCGCGGCGTGTTTCGCAGGAAGGCGCCGATGGTAAGTGTCATCCCGTGCTCTGCGTAGACGAAGGGTGGTTGATCCTTAACCGCATCGGTCACTGGCAAGGCGGCAATCCAATTCGCAAGGGCTGGTCGCAGGGCTTTGGCGCTGACTTGTTCTTTGGGCTTGCCCTCGATCTGGACATCTAGGAAATGGAACTCGGCGTCGGCCTTATCGACAATACAGACGGCATCATTCAGACGCTTCTCCGCAGCCATCTCCTGTGGAGTCTGGGCGATCGAAGTCACCACTTCCACATAGAAGCGTTCGCCATCGGGGGCCTCCACGAGGAAGTCTGGGCGACGGTTGGAGTTGGGGACCTTCGGCTCAACAGCCACGATGGTATGGCCAGTCCGCACAAGCAACTCGTGAACGGCCAGTTCGAAGAAAGCGCTGTGATGCGCTGCGTCGATCGTTGATCGCAACCGGGCGACCAGCGCGGTTAAATCGCTTTCGGGATAGCGGGTGATCCAGTCTTCGACGAGGGATCGAACCCGGCCAGCCTCGACGCGGCCCGAGCGATTGAGATAGCTAAACTGTGTTTCGCCGGCCTTGCGGGGGCCTTGGTGTTCGCGGTCGATGTCGTCGAAGACGAGAGACATGGGGAGTCCTCCGGCCGGGCGAGGCAGGTTAATTTAAGTTCCACCTTTCGCTGGAGGTAAATCCGTTGGCCTGACGCGCCAGGGCTGATCCCCTATATGCTGTACCTGCGTCGCCACAGCCCCCAGAGCCCATGCCCCCTCGCCTGAAGCCGACCCGCCTGGAATATGTCGTCGATGGGGTGAGGTTGCGCGCCCAGTTGTCGGCGGCGGCGTTGGATGCGGCGGGGGACGAGGGCGAGCAGCGCCGGCGGGCGCTGGATATCCTGAAACAGGCCCTGTTCCGCGGCCGGATGATCGCCAAGGAGCGGCTGGAGAATGGGGCCGGCGGCATCGAGACCGCGCGGCTCCTGTCCGGGGTCACCGACGAGGTGGTCACGGCGCTCTATGACTTCACCACCGTCCACATGATCCGGGCGCGCAATCCCACCGAGGGCGAGCGCCTGTGCCTGATGGCGGTGGGGGGCTACGGGCGCGGCACGCTCGCGCCCTTCTCCGACCTCGATCTGCTGTTCCTTAGGCCCTACAAGCAGACCGCCCATGTGGAGAGCGTGATCGAGTACATGCTCTATGCCCTTTGGGATCTGGGCTTCAAGGTGGGGCACGCCTCGCGCACGGTGGATGAGTGCGTCAAGCTCGCCCGGGAAGACTTCACCATCCGCACCTCGATCCTGGAGTCCCGGCGCCTGACCGGCGACGAGGCCCTGGCCCAGGAGCTGAAGACCCGGTTCCGCAGCGAGGTGGTCAAGGGCACAGGCGCAGAGTTCGTCGCCGCCAAGCTCAAGGAGCGCGATGAGCGCCAGGCCCGGGCCGGCGCCAGCCGCTACATGGTCGAGCCCAATGTGAAGGAGGGCAAGGGGGGTTTGCGCGACCTCAACACCCTGTTCTGGATCGCCGAATATCTGAACCCCTCCCAGCCCGTGGACGGGGTGCCGCAGTTGGAGATGTTCGAGGGCCGGGAGATCCGCGCCTTTATCCGGGCCTTCGACTTCCTCTGGGCGGTGCGCGCCCACCTGCACTTCGCCACCGGACGGCCGGAAGAGCGCCTGACCTTCGACCTGCAGCCGGAGATCGCCCAGCGGATGGGCTATGGCGACCGGGCCGACAATCCGGCCGTCGAGCGCTTCATGCGGCGCTACTTCCTGATCGCCAAGGAGGTCGGCGCGCTGACCCGCGTCTTCGCCGCCAAGCTGGAGTCCGAGCGGGTCAAGTCGGCGCCCAGGGGGATTTCGCGCCTGTTCCCCGGCGGTCGCAAATCCACCCGCAAGCCCCTGGATGTGGCGGGCTTCATCGAGGAGGGCGGGCGCCTGGACGTGGCCGGCCCTGAGGTGTTCGAGGCCGATCCGCTCAACCTCTTGCGGCTGTTCCAGATCGCCGACCGGCGGAACCTGGATTTGCATCCCGACGCCTTCACCGCGGCGACCCGGTCGCTGGGGCTGATCAGCTCCAAGATGCGGCGCGACCCCAAGGCGGCGAAGATTTTCCTCGATACCCTGGCCGGCGGCCGCGATCCGCAACGGACGCTCACCCTGATGACCGAGGCGGGCGTGCTCGGACGCTACCTCCCGGAGTTTGGCCGCATCGTCGCCCAGATGCAGTTCAACATGTACCACTCCTATACGGTGGACGAGCACACCCTGCGGGCCGTGGGCGTGATCGCCGACATCGCCGGCGGGCGCATGGCCGACGAGCATCCCCTGGCCACCTCCCTGATGCCGCAGATCCAGGAGAAGGACGTCCTCTTCCTGGCCATGCTGTTGCACGACACCGGCAAGGGCGGGGTGGCCGGCGGTCAGGAAAAGGCCGGGGCGCGAGCTGCGCGGGCGGCCTGCGAGCGGCTGGGCCTGCCGCGGGCGCGCATCGACCTGGTGGCCTGGCTTGTCGAGCATCACCTGGAGATGAGCGACTACGCCCAGAAGCGCGACATCTCCGATCCCCGCACCGTGGCCGACTTCGTGCGCATGGTGCAGACGCCCGAGCGCCTGCGCCTGCTGCTGGTGCTGACCGTGGCCGACATCCGCGCCGTGGGGCCGGGCGTCTGGAACGGCTGGAAGGGCCAGCTGCTGCGCGATCTCTATGCTTCGGCCTCGGCGGTGTTCCGCGGCGGTCGGGCCAATGACGCCGTGGCGGTGGTGCGCCAGCGCCAGGCCTTCGCCGCCGCCGAGATCCGCGCCCGCCTGGCCGAGGCCGATCCGGCCGCCGTGGCCTGGGGCGAGGCCATGGAGGACGCCTATTTCACGGGCTTTGGCCAGGACGAGATCGCCATCCATGCGGCGGTCTCACAGCGCGCCCATGCCGAGGGCGCCGCGGCCATGGGCTATGTGCGCGAGGACCTGAACGCCGCCGAGCTGGTGGTCGCCGCCAAGGACCGCACCCGCCTGTTCGCCGACCTGACCAAGGCCATCACCGCCTCGGGCGCCAGCGTACTGGGCGCCCGGGTCTTCACCTCCCGCCAGGGCCAGGCGCTGGACGTCTTTTATCTGCAGGACATCACCGGCCAGCCCTTCGGCCACGACAATCCTGCCGCCCTGCCCCGCCTGGCCGAGGCCCTGGAGGCCGCCGCCCGGGGCGAGGTTCCGCATGGCGAGGCGCCCCGGGCCGGTGGCGAAGCCCGCACCGCGGCCTTCGCCATCAAGTCCACCGTGCTGATCGACAACGAGGCCTCGGAAAACGC
>JAHUZY010000049.1 GCA_019264505.1 Phenylobacterium sp.
GGGCCGCACCGGCCTGGCCAGCGCCGGCGCCGTCATGGGACTGGTGGCGGACAATGGCCGGGTCCGCCAGGTGCTCGACCTGGGCGTCCTGCTGGGCGGCCCGCCGCCGCGGGAGACGGACGGCTATCTCGTCATGCTGAACGGCCGGCGCGACATCGCCCTGCGACTGGCTGAACGCCCCCTGGCCGCCCAGGTGCGACCAGACCCCGATCACCCGCAGCGCGCCATCGTGGCCAGCGCTGGGGACGAAAACGCCAAGACCCTCGTCATTCTTTCCGTCGCCGCCCGGCGGGCCGGCGCCGCGCCTGTGGGGGCCTGACCCGTGTGTTTCGCCAACCGAATCCTGCTGGGCTTCATCGCCGTCATCGTCCTGGTGATCGCCCTGGGCGCCCTGGGTCTGTCGCAGATCGGCGAGGTCCGGTCGGAAACCTCCCGCATCGTCACGCGAGACCTGGCCTTTGTCCGGCAGCTCACAGACGTGCAGACCGCACAGCACCAACTCGAGGCGGCGACCGAGGCCGACTTCGCCGACCACGCCATGGGGGTGATGGGGCCCACCGCGGATGGCGCCTCGGCCGACTGGCGCCGCGCGGAAGCTACGGCGATCCAGAGCCTGGATCAGGCCATCACCCAGGCGACCAACTATCAGGCGACCGCCATCACCAGCGATCGGGCCAAGGCCTGGGGTGAGATCAGCCAATCCCTGACCCGCGCCCGGGCGATCCTGACCGACCTGCGTCAGCGCGACCTCGTCGCCTTCCAGGCCATGGCCCGCGGGGACATGACGGCAGGTCAAAGCCAGCGGGAAAGCCTTCTGGGCCCCCGCGCGGCCTTCCAGCAGGAGATGGCCCGAGCCAGCGCTTCTCTCGATCAGGCGATTGAGCTGGGCCAGCGGCGCGTCGACACGGTGTACCAGCAGAGCCGCCTCTTCAATCTGATCGGGCTGGTCCTGGCGGTGGGCATCGCCATGGCTGTGGCCTATCTGATCCGCAAGTCGATCATCACCCCGCTGAACAGCTTCATGGCCTTCGTCGAGCGGGTCGGCCAGGGCGACCTGACCCGACACACCGAGCTCACCAGCTCCGACGAGATCGGCCGACTGGGCGCCACCCTCAACGTCATGGTCGACGGCCTGCGCGACCTGGCCCGCCAGAACCGGGAAGCCACCGAAAACCTCAACGCTGCCACCGCCGAGATCCGCGCCTCGTCCCAGGAGCAGGCCGCCAGCGTCGAGGAACAGCTGGCCGCGGTGCAGGAAACCGCCGCCACGGTCGACGAGATCACCCACTCGGGCGCCCAGATCGGCAAACGCGCCCAGGAGGTGATCGCCTCGGCCCAGGCCACCGCCCAGACGAGCAACGAGGGTCTGCGCGCGGTGGACGAAACCGCAAGGGCCATGGACTCCATCCGCGACCAGGCTGAGGCCGTGGCCGAGAACATCGTGGCCTTGAGCGAGAAGACCCAGGCCATCGGCGACATCATCTCGACGGTCAACGACATCTCCGAGCGCTCGCACCTGCTGGCCCTCAACGCCGCCATAGAGGCCGCGGCCGCCGGTGAGAACGGCCGCAGCTTCTCGGTGGTCGCGTCGGAGATGAAGCTGCTGGCTGACCAGGCCAAGGACGCCACCAACCAGGTCCGCTCGATCCTTGGGGACATTCAGCGGGGCATCAATTCCTCGGTCATGCTGACCGAGGAGGCCGTCAAGCGCGTGGCCGCCGGCAAGGAGCGCACCGACACCACCCAGCGCACCATCACCGAGATCACCGGCCGGGTGCAGGAAAGCGTGCAGACCTTCCAGCAGATCGTCGCCTCCACCAACCAGCAGCAGCTGGGGATCGAACAGGTCATGGGCGCCCTGCAGAACATCCGCCAGGCCAGCCAGCAGACCGCCGTCGGCACCCGGCAGCTGGAGGAAGCGGCCGGCAATCTCACGAGCCTCTCCCAGCAGCTGCTGGGACTGGCCGAACGCTACCGGGTCTGATCGCCCGCCGTGGCTGACCTCCGCGCCCAGCTCCTGGCGGCGTTCGACATCGAACATCGCGAGCACCTCGAATCGGTCCGTCGGTCCCTGACCGCGCCGGCCGAGGCGGACCTGCGCGAGGTGTTTCGGCGCCTGCACAGCCTGAAGGGCGCCGCCCGGGCGGTGGATCTGGAGGTCGTGGAGCATCTGGCGCACCGGCTGGAGGAGCGGCTGGCCCAGGTGATCGACGCCGCGACGGGCCTGGACGCCGCCACCGTCGATCTCATCCATCTCGGCCTGGACGCCATCGAAGCTCAGGCCGCCGCGCAGCGGGACGGCGCCCCCTTGCCCGACGCAAGCCGGGTCCTGCAGGCGCTCGGCGCGCAGGTCGCCCCGCCCGTGCCGGTCAAGCCGAGCGAGCCGGTCGAGCAGGTTGAGCCGACCGCGCCGACCGCGCCGGACCGCTCGCCGGAATATGTGCGGGTGGACGCCGAACTTGGCGAGCGCCTGAACGAGGCCCTGCACCACCTGTCCAGCGAGGTCCAGATCGAGGCCGGCCAGGTGGAGCTGACCCAGCGCTTGCGACGTGAGGCCAGTCAGCTGGAACGCCTGTGGCGCGACATGCGGAGCCGTGGCGGCGAGGCCCGGACCTCCAACCGAACGGTCGCCTTTGAACATGCCCTGCAGACCCTGACCCGCGACCTTGGCGAACTCGCCCGGCGTCAGTCCCGGGCCAACTGGGCCGTGGGCGAGAGCCTGGCGGTGCTGCGCGAACAGATCGACGAGATCGCCCTGGCGCCGGCTGAGAGCCTGCTGGGCGATCTTGGCCGCATGGTCAGGGACCTGGCCCGCGACCAAGGGCTGGAAGTGGAGGTCCGAACCGAAGGCCTCGAGGTCCGCGCCGAGCGTCGCGTGCTCCAGGCTCTGCGCGAGCCGATCATCCACCTGCTGCGCAATGCCGTCAGCCACGGGGCGGAAGCGCCGAACGTTCGCAAGTCGGCCGGCAAGTCCGAGCGCCTGCACGGCACCCTGCAGGCCAGGGCCCGGGGCGGTCGTCTGGAAGTCCGGATCGCCGATGACGGGCCAGGTCCCGACCTGGCCCGGATCGAGGCCGCCGCGATCGCCCGGGGGCTGCTGACGCCCAGCGAGACCACCCGCCACCCTGACGAGGTCCTCGCCCTGGCGTTCGAGCCCGGAGTCTCCGCCGCCAAGTCGGTGGATCGGCTGTCGGGCCGCGGCATGGGCCTGTCGGCGGTGGGGCAATCCCTCGCCGCCCTGGGCGGCTCGGCCCGTCTACGCGCCCGCAGTCCCTTCGGCGCCGAGGTGATCCTGTCGGCGCCCTTGTCGGCCGCCCGGCAGACCCTGGTGGCCGTCGAGGCCGGCGGCGCTCTGTTTGGCCTCCCCAGTTTCGCTGTCCGCTCCCTGTTGCGTCTGAGGAGCGGTGAACTGGAAATCGTCGAAGGCGTCCCCAGCGCGCGGATACAAATCGACGGGTCGGACATTGTCACGCCCGTGATCCCGTTGAACGCCCTCCTCAATAACGCCGTGCTCGAACCGCCGGCGCCCGGCGCCGCAGCGCCGATGATCCTCATTCACCGGGGGGATCGACACCTGCTGCTGGCTGTCGATGAGATCGTCGATGTGCGTGAACTCACTGTGCAGGACCTGGATGACAGCCGCATCGCCCCGGGCCTGACCCTGGGGGCGGCGATCCTGGACGAGGACCGACCCTTGCTGGTCCTCAATCCGGAAGCGCTGATCGACCGCTGGCTGAGGAACGCGCGGCGGCTGTCAGCTTCGGCGCTGGGGCTCGCGCCCAAGGAAACCGAAGCCCGGCAGGTTCGGACCGTTCTGGTGGTGGACGATTCCATCACCACGCGCACCCTTGAGAAGAGCATTCTGGAGGCCCAGGGCTATCGCGTCCTGCTGGCGGTGGATGGGGTGGACGCCCTGAACACCCTGCGCTCCTCCGACACCGTGATCGATCTGGTGGTCGCCGACATCGAAATGCCGCGCATGGACGGCTTCTCCCTGCTCCAGGCGATCAAGGCCGACGCCGGGCTGGCGCGCCTGCCGGTCATCCTGATGACCTCCCGCGACGACGAGGCCGATGTGCGTCGGGGGCTGGACCTGGGCGCCGAGGCCTACATCACCAAGCAGAAGTTCGACCAACGGGAACTGCTGGCCACCATCGGGCGCATCCTGTGAACCAAGGCCGCGCGCCTGTTCGGGTGATGATCGTCGAGGACTCCCTCGTCGTTCGCCAGCTGCTGACCCATATCATCGGCCGGGACCCGAGGTTCGTCGTGGCCGCCGCTGTCGCCTCGGCTGAAGACGCCCTGGCCGAAATCCCACGGGTCCGCCCCGATGTGATCTCCATGGACATCCGGCTGCCGGGCATGGACGGCCTGGAGGCCACGGCCCGGATCATGGCCGACAATCCCACGCCGATCGTGGTCATCGCCGATGCGGTGGAGGACGCCTCCCTGCGGATTTCGATGAACGCCCTGCGGGCCGGGGCGCTCACCGTCGTGGAGAAGCCCGCGGGGCCCAGCAACGCCAGCTACGAGCGTCTGGCCGAGACCATCTGCACCCAGCTGTTCATCATGAGCAGTGTTCCGGTGATCCGTCGCCGCAGCATCGGGGCGCCGCGGGATGAGCGAACCGAGGCCCGGCCGATCGTCACCGGCGCCTTTGAGCGGCTGGACTTCCTGGCGCTGGCGGCCTCCACCGGCGGGCCGCCCGCCCTGGCCAAGGTGCTGGGCGCCCTGCCCTCGAATTTCCCTGCGCCGGTCCTGCTCGTCCAGCACATGGGCGCGGCCTTCATGGAGGGTTTCGCCAAATGGCTGGACGGCCTTTGCGCCATGCCGGTGGTCCTGGCGCAGGACGGGGTGCTGGCTGAGCCCAGCTGCGTCTATGTGGCGCCAGGGGACTCCCATCTGGCCATCCGCAGCTCCGGCGTCATGCGCATCACCCAGGACCCGCCGGTAGGCGGACAGCGACCATCGGCCAATGTGCTGTTCGGCGCCCTGGCCGAGGCCGCCCCCACCCGGACGGTCGCGGCCCTGCTGACCGGCATGGGGGAAGACGGCGCCCAGGGCATGTCCCGTCTGAGCCAGGGGGGCGCGCACACCATCGCCGAGCACGCCAGCACGGCGGTCGTGAACGGCATGCCCGCCGCCGCTGTGCGCCTGCGGGCGGCCCGGGACATCCTGCCCCTGGACCTGATCGGGCCTCGCATCCTCCAGCTGTCTGGCAAGGGGCGTCCATGAGCCCCCATCCGCACGCCAAGGTTCTCGTGGTGGAGGACTCTGAAACCCAGGCCCTGGCCCTGCGCAGCCGCCTGGAGGCCGAGGGCTATACGGTGCAGACCGTCACCAGCGCCGAGGCCGCCCTGGAAAAGCTGAATGGCCCCCTGCCCGATCTGGTGGTGGCCGACTTTCACCTGCCTGGCATGGATGGACGCGAGCTGTCGCGGCAGCTGCGCCTGAACCGCCGGACCCGCACCCTGCCCCTGCTCATGCTGACCAGCGCCCGGGAGCAGGATCTGGAGCGCCAGGGACTGGAGAGCGGGGCGGACGCCTATGTCTCCAAGTCCGCCGACATGGACGTCATGCTGGCGCGGTTGCGGGCCC
>JAHUZY010000158.1 GCA_019264505.1 Phenylobacterium sp.
CGCCCGAGGTGGCCGGGGGGCGCCTGCGCCTCGTCCACGGCTCGTTCACGGAGGCCAATCCTGGTCTCTCCGGCCTGGACGCCGCCGTCCTGCTGGAGACGGTTGAGCATGTGGAGCCCGACCGGTTGTCGCAGGTGGAGCGGGCGATCTTCGCCATCGCCCGACCAGCCCTGGTGGTGATCACCACGCCGAACGTTGAAAGCAATGGCCTTCTGGGCCTGGCGCCGGGCCGCAAGCGTCATCCCGACCACAGGTTCGAGTGGCCGAGGGCGCGCTTCGCCGCCTGGGCGGAAGGGGTGGCGCTGCGCAACGGCTATTCGGCGGCCTGGAGCGAGATCGGCTGGAGCCATCCCCAATTTGGCGCGCCGACCCAGATGGCCTGCTTCACCCGGGCTCCTGCAGCCATGCCTCAGTCGACGGGCGGGGCGACCCTCAGCGCAGGGAAACAGTTTCCAGCCCGCGCGGCGGGGGTTATGACGAATCGACAGGGGGCCTAGGCGGTTCCGCCAGGGGGGCGGCGGCCAGGCGCCGGCCAGCATGCGCCCGCGGCTGAGACGCGCGGCTTCGAACAACTGAGGAGGTGGCGTGGAGCCCCCAGTCACGCCGGATGCGGAGCCAGGCCTCTCCCTGGTCATCGCCGTTCTCAACGAGGCCGAGAATGTGGCCGCCGTCACCGCCGACTGCCTGAGCCAACTGGCCGGGGTCGGCCCCTTCGAGATCGTCTTCGTTGATGACGGCTCCACCGACGGCACGGCCCAGGTGATCCTCGACCTCGCCGCCCGCCATCCCGAAATCAGGCTCGTCGCCCATGACCGCTGTTGTGGGAAATCCCAGGCTGTGCGCACCGGGGTGATGGCCGCCCGGGCGCCGTGGGTGGGCACCCTGGACGGCGATGGTCAGAACACGCCGGGCGACCTGGGCGACATGCTGGCCCTGGCCCCTGGTTGCAGAAGGCCGCCGTCCGCTGGTGGCCGGCGTGCGGGTGCGACGGGATGATCCCTGGCCCCGTCTGGTGGCCACCCGCCTGGCCAATGGCTTTCGCGCCCGGGTCCTCAATGACCACTGCCCAGACACCGGCTGTGGGGTGAAGCTCTTCGCCCGGGAAGACTTTCTGAAGCTGCCCTGTTTCGAGGGCATGCACCGCTTTCTGCCAGCCCTGTTCCAGGCCTATGGCCATCCCCTGATCAATCATCCGGTGACCCACCATGCGCGCCTGCATGGGGTCTCGAAATACACCAATCTCGGCCGCGCCCTGGTCGGGGTCGGCGACCTGCTCGGCGTGATCTGGCTGAAGAGCCGCATCCGCGCCCCTGACGTGGCGGAGCGCCGGCCGTGAGCCTGCTGGGCGACCAGCGCCTCAGCCTGAAGGGCGCGCTGCTGCTGCTGGCCGCGGCCCTGTTCATCCTGGCGCCGGGTCTCACCGGCCTGCCGCCAGTGGACCGGGACGAGTCGCGCTATGCGGTCGCCACGACCCAGATGTTGGCCACGGGCGACTTCGTCGATATCCGCTTTCAGGAACAGCCCCGCTACCTGCAGCCGGCCGGAGTCTATTGGCTGCAGGCGCTCAGCGCGGCGACCTTCACCGATCCAGGCAGCCGGGAGATCTGGGCGTTTCGCCTGCCTTCGCTGACGGCGGCCCTGGCGGCGGTCCTGGTGACCGGGGTGATGACCAGCCTGTGGTTCGGCTCCTGGACCGGCCTGCTGGCAGGCTTGCTGCTGGCCTCCTGCATGTCGCTGGGCTTCGAGGCGCGGATCGCAAAGACCGACGCCTCGCTGCTGGCGGCGGTGACCATCGCCCAGTTCGCATTCATGCGGGTCTATACCGGCGCCGCGCGCAGCCGCTGGCCGGTGCTGATCTTCTGGATCGCGCTGGGGGTGGGCGGCATGCTGAAGGGGCCGATCATCCTGCTGGTCGTGGGCCTCTGCGCATTGGCCCTGGCGCTGTGGGACCGGAGCCTCAAGCGCCTCGCGCCGCTGCAGCCGCTCTGGGGTCTGCCGCTCGCCCTGTTGATCGCCGCGCCCTGGTATGTGGCCATCGGGCTGGCGACGGATGGAGACTTCTTCCGCGTCGCCATCGGCGACAACCTGCTGCACAAGGTGGGCACCGGCCAGCAGTCGCACGGCGGGCCGGTGGGCTATCACCTGATGGGCTTCGCCCTGACCTTCTGGCCCGGCGCCCTGCTGGCGGCCCTGGCGGTCCCGTTCGCCTGGCGCGAGCGGGCGAGGCCCGAAGTCCGCTTCCTGATCTGCTGGATCATTCCGGCCTGGCTGGTGTTCGAATTCGTCTCCACCAAGCTGCCCCACTACGTCCTGCCGGTCTTTCCAGCCATCGCCGTCCTGACCGCGCTGGCGGCGACCAGCGCCCAGCCGCAGGCGACCGCGCGGTGGCTCAAGGTGCTGTTTGGCCTGTTCCTGCTGCTCTGGCTGGCTGTGAGCCTGACGGTCAGCCTGTTGGCTCCCGTGGGCTTCTGGATCTACGAGGCGCGCCTTGACCCGGTCGCCATCGCACTTGCTGGCGCGGCCCTGGCCGCGGTTGGCGTCATGACCTGGCGGGTGTTCGCCGGACGACCCGATCAGGCGGTTCTGGCCGCCGCGGTGGCCGCAGCCGTGGTCTCGCTCAACACCTATGGGCTTGGCCTGCCGCGCCTGGAGGCGTTGTGGCTCAGCCCGCAGATCGCCCAGGCCGCCCGGACGGCGGTTCCGGCCTGCGCCCAGCCTCAGATCATCAGCGCGCCCTATCACGAGCCAAGCCTGGTCTTCCTCAACGGGCCGCGGGCGACCAACCTGACCGGAACCCCGGAGGCCGCCGCTGAGGCGCTGGCCCAGGCGCGGGACTGCGGCGTCGCGGTGATCGGCGCGGCTCAGCAGGAGGCGTTCCTGGGACGGGCCCGGGCGCTGGGGATTGCGCCTCGGGCGACGGGGCAGGTGGCCGGTCAGAACTATTCCGATGGGGAGGATCTCGCCCTGACCCTCTACGTCGCCGCCCCAGCCGGCGGACCGCCAGCTGTCGCCCCCTGATCCGCCTCCGGAGCGGGCGACCGGGCGCCGAGGGGCCCTGATCGCTGTCGGGATCCTGTCCCTGGTGACCCTGCTGGGGTTCGCCGCCCCACTGCTGCCCCTGGGCGACGCCCAGAGCCTGGCGCGGACGGTGGACGCCCTGGGCGATGGCCCGCAGGCGCCGCTTCTGGGCGTCCTGACCTTCGCCGCCCTGGCCAGTCTCGGGGCGCCGCAGTTCGTGCTGATCACGGCGCTGGTGCTGGTCTTCGGTCCCTGGGCCGGTTTCGCCTACAGCTGGATCGGCAAGATGATCGCCTGCAGCCTCGGCTTCCTGGTGGGGCGCAGATTCGGCGCAAGGCTTTTGATGCAGCACCAGTCCAAGTCCATCGCCGCCCTGATGATGGGTCTGGCCCGGCGGGGCTTCTGGGTCAGCGCGGGCATCCGTCTGGCGCCCACAGTCCCGTCGGTCATGGTCAATATCGCCGCCGGCGCGACGCCCATGGGCTACTGGCCCTTCATCGCCGGCGCAGGGGTGGGCAGCCTGCCCAAGATGGCGTTGATGGTGTTCGGCGGGGCTGCGGCGATCGAGGCCCTGCGCACCGGCGATCCCAGCGCCTGGGGCGCCGTCGCCCTGGCCCTGATCCTGACCCTGATCATGTTCCTGGTGGTGCGCGCCTGGCGCCGAAGGCTGCAACCCTGAGCGGCGTCTCTTTTGCATGTTGGGGCCTAAGTCCCTAGATTCCCCCGATGAGCGTCGCCTTCACCCGAGAGGAAGACTACGAATCCCAGGCCGCCGACCTGCCGGATCGTCCCGTCTCCGCCCATCCGAACCTGGTCACCGCATCTGGCCTCGCCGCCATCGAGGCCGAGCTGGCCCTGGCTCGCGCCGCCTATGGCGCGGCCCAGCAGCAAGGCGGAGTCAGCGCCGACCGCACCGCTATGGCGCGCGCCACCCGCGACCTCCGCTACTGGTCGGCCCGCCGGGCGACCGCCCAGCTGACCGAGCCCGACGCCGAGCCCGACAAGGTTCAGTTCGGCCGCACGGTGGACCTTGAGCGCGAAGATGGCCGCCGCCAGACCTTCCGTATCGTCGGCGAGGACGAGGCCCAGCCGGGGCAGGGGAGCATTTCCTACGTCTCGCCGATCGCTCGGGCTCTGCTCGGCAAGACCGTCGGCGAGGTGGCCCTGGTCAATGGCGCGGAGGTCGAGGTTCTGGCGGTCCGTTGAGGCCGGCCCTGACCGGCTGGAAACCTCTGTTGTCTGGAGAGCCTGGGTGATAACGCTCAAGCTTGTTCAATCAGAGTGACCACCACAATGAAGACGCTTGTCGCGGGCCTGTCGGCCCTGTTCGTTCTGGCCGCCGCGCCGGCCATGGCTGGAGATCAGGATTTCACCCTGACCAACGCCACGGGCTACACCATTGAACAGGTCTATGTGGCGCCCAGCCGCTCAGATGACTGGGAAGAGGACGTCATGGGCGCCGACGTCCTGGCGGACGGCGAGGCCGTCGACATCGTGTTCGACGCCGCCGAAGGCGCGTGCAGCTTCGACCTCAAGGTCGTCTATGACGACGGCGAAGAGGCGGTGTGGTCGCGACTGGACCTGTGCAGCATCTCCAGCG
>JAHUZY010000196.1 GCA_019264505.1 Phenylobacterium sp.
TACCAATAGCGGCTGTAGGGCGTGTAGAGCTCGCCCAGGTAGCCGTCCGAGGCCAGTGGCGGCTTCTCGTCGGTCAGGTTGCGCACCCCAACGCGCAGGCGGGTATCGGCCGCCATGCCATCGGTGAACTCGTACTGACCATAGAGATTGGCGGTCAGCTGGCTGTCGATGATCCAGGGATCGCCGGCCGCGTCGATCAGGCCGAAGTCCTGAACATCGCCCACATACTGGGTGAAGGCCCCCAGGGTGAACTGCTCGTAGCGCCAGGTGGCCGAGGCCGACCATTTCCAGTCCGGACGACCTTCGTCGCGGATCAGGTCGCCACCACCGGCGATGTTGACGCCGGGATTGATGGCGCCGGCCGCCTGGGCGTCCAGGAGCTCCTGAATGGCCGGAGACGGCTGGCGGTAGAACTTCATCAGATGGGCGGCGTTGAAGCTGGCCGAGAAGTCGCCGAACCGCGTGCCATTCAGGCTCCAGGCCACGCCGATGTCGAGGCCGCGAGCCTCCTGCGGCAGCAGGTTCTGGTACTGGTCGTTGACGAACAGCACCTGACCCACGGGAGTGAGGTTGGTGCCGGCGAAGGCGGCCACGTCATCGGCGGTGGGCGCCGCACGGATCACGTCGGGATTGCTGGTTCCCTGGGTGCGCAGCAGGTAGTCGAGGATCAGGGCGTTGCCCTCGCCGAACAGGCCGACGATGCCCTCCTGCTTCACCCGCCAGTAGTCGACGGTGAAGATGAAATTCCCGACTTCCGGCGGCAGGAACTGGGGTTCGAAGACGACCCCTGCCCCCCAGGTCTCGGATTCTTCGGGCTTCAGGTCCTGGTTGCCAGCCCGCTGCGCGGTGGTGGCGCCCGACCGCGAACAGGCCGCAAAGTTGGCGATGCGCCCGGCCCGCAGATCCGCCTCGCAGCGGATGAAGTCGGTACGGGTGTTGGAGCGGGTCACCAGGGTGGCGTTGACCTGCTCCAGGTTGGGCGCCTTGAAGCCTTGGGCCCAGGAGCCGCGGAAGCGCAGACCATCGAATACATCCCAGGCCACCGCGACCTTGGGCTTGGCGACAGAGCCGGCGTCGCTGAAGTCTTCGAAGCGGCCGGCCAGCTGCATCTCCACGCTCTGGACGAGCGGGATGTTCATTTCCGGCGAGATCACCGGCACGGCGAACTCGATGAAGCCGGAGGCGACGGTCCGCGAGCCGCTGGTGTCCGGCGACGGGCTGGTGCCGATCAGGTCGCCCGTATAGGCCGTCCCGGTCACCGCGTCGGTGAAGTTGATCGTGCCGTCCACGCGGCCGTCACGGTCATCCTTCTGGGTCTCGCGACGATATTCCAAGCCAACCGCCATGCCGACGTCGCCGCCCGGCAGGGTGAAGAGGTCCGGCCGCGAGACCTTGAAGTCCGCCAGGGCCAGCGAGCTGGTGTTGCGGCGGACCGTCTTGATCCGGATGGCGTCCAGGGCCGCCTGGCTGCTCGGCGCATTATCGGCGAGGCTGGTGTTCTGCAGGTTGGCCCCGTTGAAGGGGTTGTAGGCGTCCGGCGTCGACAGGGAGAGCTGGCGCTGCAGGAGCGTGGCGCTGATGCCGTCCGAGACATCCTCGACCTCAGCCTTCGAGTAGAGGATCGCGCCTTCCCAGTTGAAGCCGAACCGCTCGCCCCGCAGGCCGGCCAGGGCCCGCCACTGGGAGTTCTCCACATCCACCGAGGTCGGCCCGGCGTCGGAGAAGTTGTAGGTGCGGATGGTCACATCCCGGCCGCTCGCCGGGGCGTCGATGCCCGACAGACGGTTCGGATTGACAGCCCCATTGGCGAAGGTCGTGGGGCCGAACGGGTTGTAGTAGCTCGAGGCCGGCATGGTGATCGGCATCGAAGACAGGGTGCCGGTGGAGGTCTGCAGGCTCTTGGTGGTGGCGGTGTAGTAGCCCAGCTCGCCAAAGCCCGTGATCTCGTCGGTCAGGTCGTAGTTGCCGGTGAGGAACAGGTTCACCCGCTCCACCTCGGGGATCACCGTGGTGTTGTAGGCCGCCGGCGAGTCGAAGCGCAGGTCGCGGTCGACGCCGGCCGTGGCGATGGCCCCGTCATCCAGGCACAGCCCGCCGCTGGTGGGCGTCGCGCAGCCGGTGAAGGTGGTCGGCTGGACGTGGAAGAAGCCCGCCGTCGACGTCACCAGGGCGCCGTTGCGCCGGACGGGACCGCTGGCCTGGAAATAGCCCCATGGGGTGACGGTGCTGCGGGCGTCCAGGGAGGTGGCGCCGTCAAAACGCGTGCCGGCGAACAGCGGCCGGCGGTCCAGGGAGGCGGTATAGTCCTGGTCCAGGGCGTCCAGGGCGGTGCGGTCGGTGTAGCTGGCGAACAGCGTGACATTGCCGCGGTCGAAATTGCGGCCGAACAGGGCCGACAGATCGGTCTGGCGCAGGCCCGTGCCCTCGGCGCCGCCGTACTGGGCGTCCAGGGTCAGACCGTCATAGTCGGTGCGCAGCACCGTGTTGACGACGCCGGCCACCGCGTCCGAGCCATAGAGCGCCGCCGCACCGTCGCGCAGCACTTCCAGGCGCTGGAGACCGTTCACGGGGATGGCGTTGGTGTTGTAGGTCAGAACCGGGACAAGATTCTCATCGGCGCGGCTGGACGGGTGGGTCACCACCCGGCGGCCATTCAGCAGGACCAGCGTATTGCCGACCCCCAGATTGCGCAGGTTCACCGAGCCCACATCGCCGCGGGCGCTGTTGCTGGAATTGGGCAGGTAGCTGGAGTTGAAGCTCACATCGCCCATCTGCGGGATGGAGCGGAACAGCTCGTCGCCCGAGGCGGCCGCGACGGCCTGCAGCTCGTCCTGGCCGAGCACGGTGACGGGCACGGCGTCAGTAATCCGCGACCCCTGCACCTGCGACCCGACGACGATGATCTCGTCCACCGTGGTTTCGGCGGTCTGGGCGAAGGCTCCGCCGGCGCCGAGCGCGCAGAGCATGGTCGTCCCGAGCAGACCGCGCCGCCCCCAGTTGGTGATGTTCATGCTGATCCCCTTTTGATCCTGACCCGAAGACCGACGTTTTCCCGGTTCTCCAGATCCTCTCGGCCGAATAGACGGCAGGCCCGGTGTAGCGTCGTTATACGGCGCTGGCCGACACACTTTCGCCACACGGCCGCAAAAAGGGGCAATTCACGCTCAATTTCGCAGCTTTTCGGTCGGTTCGGGACAGATTTCGCCGATCGGCGCTCTGTGATCAGCGATCAGTAGAACCTGACGTCGTCCACCTCGAGCCACAGAGTCTCACCGGCGTCCCGACCACCGCCGAACTGGACTTCCAGCAGGTCGCTGGCCGTCCAGGGCGTCTCAGCCCGCCGCCAGCCTGGCGCAGGCCGCAGATCCGAGAAGGGCACGGTGAAGCTGGCCCACTCGGGACCCGCCTGAACCTCGGTCTGCCACCAGCCGCCCACGGTGCGAATCATCACCCGGTAGGGGCCGCCGTCTCCCCGCAGGCCAAAGGCGAGGCCCTTGAAGGCGCGGGCGTCGACCGGTTGGACCGACCCGCGGCTGAGCGGGAGGATGACGCCGGTATGAGGGTCTTCCTTGACCGACATCCTTGCGGCCAGGCGCAGGGCGTTGTCGCCATCCGCCTCAGGCGCCACGAGGCTGATCAGCACGCTGCGATCCATGCCGCCGTCGGTGTCCTGAACCCGCAGGGCGCCGGCGGCCGTGCGGCCCGGCGCGCCTTCGAAGTCGTCGATCAGAGCCTGGGCGGGCGCCGGCGCCATGGTCATCTGGCTGTTGGCCGCCGGCAGGGCGACCCCTGGCCCCACCACCTGGCGACCGTCGATGAAGACCCGCTCAGTCTTGCGGACGTCGGAGATGTTGCTCCAGGGCGCGCCGTCGATCAGCACCAGGTCGGCGCGCTTACCGACCTCGATGGTGCCGCGATCGTCCAGAACGCCCATGGCGCGGGCGCTGTTGGCGGTGGCGACCATCAGGGCCTCCACCGGCGTGAAACCAGCCTGAACCAGCAGCTCCATCTCATGCAGGGTGGCGACCCCGTGCGGCGTGCCGGGCATGCCGGCGTCGGTGCCGAGCGCCACCAGAACGCCCGCATCATGCAGCGCCTTCACATTGCGCAGGGCGTACTGGAACTTGGCGTTTGACTGAACGAAGCGAGGATTGTTCAGGTCGTCCGGCGGGGACTGGCCGGGCTTCACCGGCTCGTAGACCGCAAGCGTCGGGGCGTAGGCCGTGCCCGCCGCCTTCATCAGGTCGATGACCTCCTGGTCCACCGGCCCGTCTTGTAGGCTGTGAACGATGATATCCACCCCGGCCCGGGCGGCGACCTTGCCGCGCGCCACCGTCACGGTGTGGGTGACCACCTTCAGGTCGTTCTTGTGCGCTTCGTCCACCAGGGCGCTCAGCGTGCCCACATCCATCGAGGTGTTGTCGGCCGAGAGGCCGTAGCGCCAGCCGTCGGCGAAGGCCTTGATGAGGTCCGGCGCATAGGGAACCAACCGGCGGACCTCGTGGCGGGCGCCATCGGGGGTGTTGACCCACTTGGTGGTGGTCGTGTCGCCCCAGTCAGCCCCGTGGCCGCCGGGCGTGCTCATCCGCGCCGTCAGGTTCACATGCGGCGAGGCCAGCTGCGACAGCCAGCGGCGCCGGGGCTCGTAGGATTCCGGCGGCTGGTGAAAGTCGTTCACCGTGGTGACGCCCGCCTGCACATAGGCCGTGGCGATGGCCGGCGTCTGATAGGGCGCGCCGTTGGGCGTCCAGTGGGTATGGACGTCGAAGAAGCCCGGGGTCAGGGCCTTGCCGCGAGCGTCGATAGTCACCGCGCCAGCCGGCAGGGTCAGGCCGGCGCCGATGGCGGCGATCCGCCCATCCTGGATCAGCACGTCGGCCGTCCGCGGCGCCGCGCCCGTGGCGTCAAAAAGGGTGGCGCCGACGATGGCCACGGTCTCTGCATTCGCCGGGGCGCTGGCCGCGCCGCTCGCCAGGGTGAAGCCGACGGCGGCTACAGCCAGAGACTTGAAGATGGGTTGGATGCTCACGAAACGCGCCCCGCACACTTGGTCGCCGCCTGCGATGCGGCGTCTGTCGCTTAACCCAGGCACAGGACTGAATCCAGAAACGGCGGCGTGAGGGCGCATTTCCCGCCCACACGCCGCCGAAAGCGGCACTTGTCAGTGGGCGAGCAGCACCGGGACCGGCGGCGACTCCAGCACGCTGCGGGTGGCGCCCCCCAGGACGAACTCCCTGGCCCGGGAGTGACCGAAGGCTCCCATGACCAGGAGGTCGGCTTCGGTCCGCAAGGCGACATGGTCAAGGACCGAACCAATCTTCGCCCCGGCGGAATCGAACTCCATGGCCTCGGCCTTGACCCCGTGACGGGCGAGGTGGCGAAGCAGGTCCTGCGGGGCGCCCGGCCTGGCCGTCGCCTTTTCATTGAGCACAGTCAGGACGACCACCTTGCGGGCCGAGGTCAGGGCAGGAAGCGCCGCGGCGACGGCGGCGGCGGCTGATCGGCTGGCGTCCCATGCGACCAGTACGGTTCCAAGACCCGTCTGGGTGGGCCGGGCCTCGTTGGGTCGGAAAATTACGACGGGTCGGCCCGAGGCGAAGATCATCGCCTCCGCCACCCCCTGATGGGCGGCCGATTCACGGGCATACGGGATGACGCAGAGATCCCGGGTCCGGGCGAACTGGGCGGTGAGTTCCGGGATCTGGAACACTTCGGCCTCGGGGGACAGGCGGCCGCCGAACACCCCCAGCGCCGTGGCGTGTTGCTCGAACTGATCGAGCAGGCGCGCGGCGTTCTGGCGACTGCGCCCCTCCTCCGCCCGGGCCATATCGCCGAGGTTGAGGGCGAAATCGGCCAGGCGATTGGTCTTCAGCGGGATCGAGACCTGGGGAACCAGAGCGGTGACCTGTTCGCCGAGCGCCGCGCACAGACGGACGCCCTGCTCCAGCGCCAGGTCCGACGTGGGATCAGGATAGGACTCAAGATGGAGAAGGATGTCTTTGTAAGGCATGGATAATCTCCATTGAAACATGGCGGCGCCCGCCCTCGCGATCTCCAGGATCGTCACGGGCAGGCGCGGTGTCGACGAGCCGACGGGGTCCCTGCTCGCTCAGGACTTCTTGCGGCGCTCAGCCACCAGCAGGCTGATCAGCAGGGCGGCGGCGGTCAAGGCGGCGCCGGCCGAGACGATCGGGTGATCCTTCACCTCCTGGACAGCCTTGTCGGCCATGGCCTTGGCGGGCTTGGCCTTTTCAGACAGGGCGTCGGCGGCCTTGCGCACCGCCACGGCGGCCTTGGCGATGGCGTCCTCGCTCTCCTCCGAGAGGCTTTCGGCGGCCGATCGCAGGGCGCGGGCGACATCCTCGAGGGTCTCGTCGATGTTCTCCCGCAGATCCTTGACGTCTTCGCGGAGGTCTTTGCTGATGGACTTCGACATGGGGCGGCTCCTTGGGGTTGCGGGCCTCATCTGGCGCCCTTTCCCCGGGCGACGCCTTGACCCGTATCAAACCCCAGCAAGCGGCCCTGTCGCTCAAGCTTGAGCCAGATCAAGGATGGCCTCAGCGGGCAGGCGCATCACGCGGCCACGGTCATACCGTCAATAAGGGGATAGTCATGAAAACCACCGCCGCCGTTCTCGCCGCGGGCCTCGCCCTCACCCTCGCCGGGGCCGCCCAGGCCCAGGAGTTCCAGCCCAAGACCGCCGGGACCACGATGCTCAATGTCCGGGTGACCTCCGTTGATCCGGAAGCCGGTGACCCCATCACCACCCTGGCCGGCGCCGCGACGGGCCTGCGGGCCGAGGTCAACGCCGATGTGATGCCGACCATCGGGCTGAGCTACTTCTTCACCGACAATGTCGCTGTCGAAGTGATCGCCGGCACGACCAAGCACACGGTCACCGCCAAGGGTCCGGCCACCGATGTGAAGGTCAAGGAGACCTGGGTCCTCCCCCCGGTGGTCTCCCTGCAATATCACTTCGCCCCGGCCGCCAAGGTCAGCCCCTATGTGGGCGCCGGCGTGAACTACATGATCTTCTACAACGGCTCGGATAAGAACAACTTCGACCTCGACATCGACAACGGCTTTGGTTTCGCCCTGCAGGCCGGTGTGGACGTGGCCGTAAGCGGTCCCTGGAGCGCCAATCTCGACGTGAAGAAGGTGTTCTTCGAAACCGACGCCACCGACAACCGCAACGGCGTGAAGTCCAAGGTGAAGCTGGACCCGTGGGTGGTCTCGGCGGGCTTCGGCTACAAGTTCTAAGCCGCGCGACACACGCAGACTGAAGGAAGGGCCCC
>JAHUZY010000262.1 GCA_019264505.1 Phenylobacterium sp.
GCGCTGACCAGGGCGACCGACTGCAGGACGAGAGACACCGGCGGCCCCGATGGCGGTGGTCCGCCCAGCAGGCTGACCAGCAGACCCAGGCCCATCAGACCGAGCGCCGCAGCGCCGGCCGCGGCCGCCCGCCTGGGCTGACCTTCGATGAGGGTTGCGGCCAGGGGCGCCAGACACCAGGCGCCAAGGGGGCCCAGGGCGCCGCCGCTGAGCAACATGGCCAGACCTGGTCCCAGGCTCCAGGCGACCAGCCGAAGTCGTCCGCCCGGGTTGCGCCGGGCCAGGCCCAGGCCAAGATCGAGCAGCGCCGGGACCCCGCCGAGCGTCAGGGCGATGGCGGCCCGCGCGCCCTCACCGCCGCTGGCCAGGACAAAGGCCCCGCCGCCGGCGACGAGCGCCAGCCAGCCCGCACTCCACCAGAAGGCCGCCGCCGATGGGGTGGCCAAACCTGCAGGGCGGCGGTCAGGCGGGACGTCCATGGTCGGGGCGGGTCGCAGTCTGGCTCTCACAGGGGCGGAATCGATAGAGATCAACGCGGGACTCTAGCCCCCGCTCCCACCTCAAGCGAGCCTGCTCGCCCCCTGGGCGACGGCCATGGGGTCGCAGCCCGCCCATATCGGGCGCAGGGCGCCTCGAAACCAATTCGTAAGCCCCCGCCCGCAGTCTGGGGGACTGTCCCAGAGCTTATCCAGCGAGCCCATCCGATGACCGATGCGGCCCCCCGTCAGCCGCCGCCGCCGCCAGAGCCCCGTCTTTCCGGGGATGCGGCCGCCCGGCGCGAGGCCAGGCGCGCTGTCCACAAGCGTCTGGAGGCCAGGGCCGAAGAGCAACGACGCTCCTTCCTTCGGATGGTCAGCCACGAACTTCGCACACCCCTGAACTCCATTCTCGGCTTCTCGGAACTGATCGGCGCCGAGATCTACGGTCCCCTGGGCGCCCCGGAATACAAGGAATATGCCGGGTTGATCCGCGACAGCGGCCAGAAGCTGCTGGCGCTGGCCAATCAGGTTCTGGAGATCGCCCGGCTCGACAGCGGCACGGCTGACCTGGCGGCGCGGCGGGAGCCGCTCGACCATGTCCTGGATGATGTGCTCGATGGCCTGGCCGAGGAGATCCGCACCCGTCGGGCCCGGGTGGTCGTCGATGATCAGGGACGCCTCCCTGACATCATCGCCGACCCCAAGGGCGTGCGCACCGCCCTGGCGGCCCTTGTGTCCAACGCCCTGGCCTATGGTCCTGAGGAGGGGCTCGTCATGATCGGGGTCGAGACGACGGCTGACGGCGTCGCCCTGACCCTGACCGACCAGGGTCCAGGCGTGGCGCCCCAGGACATCCCCCGCCTGCTGCGCCCCTTCGAGCAGGGGGAGAACGCCCTGATCCGCCGGGGGGAAGGCGCCGGCCTCGGCCTGCCGCTGGCCTATATGTTGTGCCGGGGGATGGGCGGCGGCCTGGCGCTCGGGCCTGGCCCAGAAGGGGGGCTGAAGGTCATCGTCCGCCTGCCAGCAGCCCAAGCCTTGCCTGACCACGGCATCTGACGCGTTGCGCCCTGACCTTTGGGGGCTTAAGTGCGGGACCAGATGGACGGCATCCAGAAAACCCTCGACGAACTCGCCGACGAATTCGACCTCCTGGGCGACTGGGAGGAGCGCTATCGCTATGTGATCGAGCTGGGCGGCGATCTTGCGCCCCTGAGCGAGGCCGAGCGATCGGAGGCCAACAAGGTGCGCGGCTGCGCCAGCCAGGTCTGGCTGGTCACAGAGCCCAAGGGCGACGGGCGGGTGGAGTTTCGCGGCGACTCCGACGCCCACATCGTGCGCGGCCTGATCGCCATTCTGCTGCGTCTGTTCTCAGGGCGCCGGCCGGCCGACATTCTCGCCTTCGACGTGCGGGGCGCCTTCGCGCGACTGGGGCTGTCGGGCGCCCTGTCGACTCAGCGCTCCAATGGTCTGGCCGCCATGGCCGAACGTATCGCCCGGGACGCCGCGGCCCTGAACGCCGCCAACGGCTGACGCCGAACTGAAAGTCAGGCGGCGCGGATGCCGGAGAAGCCGGACTCGCTCTGCAGGCCCACGACCGTGTCGTAGCCCAGGATCATATCCACATCGCGCCCATTGGAGGCCAACGGCAGCCTCAGCCACAGGATCGAGACATGGCCGGCCCCGCGCCAAGCCAGGCTGTGGACGCCGACCCCTGGCCTGCGCTCCTGGACCACCGCCGACAGCTCCTCGCGCCAGTAGTCGGCGGCCGCAGCGTTGTACACCTCGCCCAGGGTGCGGCCGGTGATCTCCCGGCCATAGATGCTGTAGAGCCCCGTGCCGGCCAGACGGACGCGGAAATCCATGGGGTCGCGACGGATGTCGATCAGGCTGACCGTCGGCAGCAGGCGCTTCAGCGCCGCCGGATCGACATCGCGACGGGCAGGCAGCCGCGCGCCACGGCGCAGGCCGGCCCAATAGCCGTAGATTTCTTCATGAGCGCGAGCGGCAGCCGCCGAAGCCCCTATCTGAGCGGCCATATTCAGATTCCTTAACAACCCATTGGAATCGCGACGAATCACTTATCGCCCGTATGGCGAATCTTGGGCAAGTCGAAATCGCCGCCTGCGACGAAGAGGGGGCATAAATCGCAAAAAGCGCCCGCCTCATGGAGAGGCGAGCGCTCTTTATCGTTCAGCGAAGCGGTGGTGGGATCAGCGCTTCTTGCGCGCCGCCTGCCGGCCGCCCTGGCCCAGGCCCATCTGCTTGGCCAGGTCCGAACGCGCCTTGGCGTAGTTCGGGGCGACCATGGGGTAGTCCTTGGGCAGGCCCCACTTGGCCCGGTATTCTTCGGGGCTCATATTGTACTTGGTGCGCAGGTGCCGCTTCAGCGACTTGAACTTGCGACCGTCTTCCAGGCAGATCAGGAAGTCCGGCGTAATGGAGCGGCGAACAGGAACCGCCGGTTCCTTGGGCGGCGCTTCGACAGCTTCCGGAGCCGTGGTGACGCCAGCCAGCGCGCGATGCACAGCCTGGATCAGGTTTGGCAGGTCCGCCGCAGCGACCGAATTGTTGCCGACATAGGCCGACACGATATCGGCCGTCATCTCGATGACTTCTGCTTTTTCGTCCATTTGATTTACCCAGAACGGCGCAATGTGAGCGCCACAACATCTGATTCCCAGATCAGTTGTCAGCTACTTATCGCCCATAGTCCCTCTGCACAAGACAATAGGGTTCAAAGCTGTCCTTACAGCAGGACAAGCCTGAAAAATTACGTGCCAGAGTTGAGTAGGTGCGACCGGGCGTCACAGCGTCGAGATTTGAGCCGCGCCCTACGCTTGCTAGGCGCCTAGTTTCGACCCAGCTCTTTTGCAAAGGCGAGCATCGCTGCGCGCTGCGGCAAGGAGTATTCATCAATGACGCTATCGTCGCCGTCGCGGATGGCCTGCAACAGTTCCGGCGTCATGGCTGAAGACAGCGACCAGTTCCAGTAGCGCAACACAGTCTGGGCCCGGTCGACGGCCAGGGTGTCATAGATGATCATGGTCCGCTCAAAGGCGGGGTTGGGCGATCCGTCGGCCTCGGTCTCAGGACGCCGCAGCCCGCGCCACAGGGCGCGCAGGGCCGCCCTCGGCAGGCCGGTGGCCTTGCAGAGAATGGCCAGGGGCTCGCCCCCCGGATCGGTGAACAGCTTGGCGCCGGTCATGGGCTTCAAGCCCGCCAGATAGGAGATCTCCTCGGCCACCTCGCGGCTCATGCCATGCTGGGCGGCCGATACGGCGGCCTCCAGGCTGGTGAACGGGCTCTTTTCGATGGCGGCGCGATTGCGCTGACGGCGCTCGATGAACTGCAGGGCCTTGCGCGACATGGGGTCCTGCCAACCTTCGGCGGCCGCCATGGGGAAGATGTCACCAGCCGCATCCTGCAGGATTTCACGGGACACGGCGAAGCGCTGCAGGATCGTGCGGCGGGCCTCCGGATCGGCCCACCAGAACAGCACATAGGCCTGGGCCGGCCGCAGCTCTGGCCGGCGCAGCAGGGCCGGCGCGATCTGAGGCGCGTCCCGGCTGATGGCGACCAGAGCCTCCAGGCCGGCATGGCCGATCCTGGCCTCCCGATTGGCCAGGACAGCCTCGATGACCTGAAGCTCGCCCGCCGCCACCAGGGCCTCGACCACCACCTCGCTGAGCCCCTTGCGGGCGGCGATCATCAACCGGTGCTCTGACCCGGACGTGCGGGCGCAATCCAGCAACTCGGCGTCCGACAGGCTCTCGCAGTCTTCCAGCAGGGGCCGGGCGACCCTGGGCTCATCATGCAGCAGCAGGCGGGCCAGCTGGGCCGGCGGCTCCGTCAGGCTGGCCAGGCGGCGGGAGACTTTCAGCCGCTCGTCGGGGGACGCATCCCGCAGCATCTCGATCAGGAGGTCGGCGGTGACCGCCCGCTCGAAGGCGTTGATCCGGCTGGACGGGAGGCACACCACATCGGCCAGCCGCCGCAGCAAGGCGCCTCTGGCGCGGAACTGCGGGGGCGGCGAGTCGTCCGGGTGGGGGGCGCTCTGGCTCATCTGGACACCCACTCCAACACAGGGGCGTTAACCACGGGTTCCCGTGCGCCCGCACGCCCCTACGAGAATTCGGGGGGCGTGCGCCCTGGCCAGATGTCGGGAAGACCATCGGAGACCCTGTCCGGGAAGGCGGGCGGTCGCTTCTGAAGGAAGGACTCGACGCCTTCCTTGGAGTCGGCCGACGCGCCCCTGGCCTGGATGCCCCGGCTGTCGGCCCGGTGGGCGGCCATGGGATGGTCGGCGCCGGCCATCCGCCACATGAGCTGGCGGGTCAGAGCCACCGAGACGGGGGCGGCGTTGTCGACGATCTCGCGGGCCAGGGCGCGGGCCGCCGGCAGCAGGTCATCGGGCGCATGCAGCGAGCGGACCAGGCCCCGATCCAGGGCCTCATGGGCGTTGAAGACCCGGCCGGAATAGCACCACTCCAGGGCCGTCTGCATGCCCACCAGCCGCGGCAGGAACCAGGAGGAGCAGGCCTCGGGCGTGATGCCCCGGCGGGCGAAGACGAAGCCGAACCGCGCCTCGGTCGAGGCCAGGCGGATGTCCATGGGCAGTTGCATGGTGACGCCCACCCCGACGGCGGCGCCGTTCACCGCGGCGATCACCGGCTTAAGGCTGTCATAGATGCGCAGGGAGACGAGCCCGCCGCCGTCGCGATAGACCCCGGACTCCGTCCGCTGCCCCAGGGGATCGACGTCTCGTCGGTCATAATCGAAGGTCGAGCCGCCCCCGGCCAGATCGGCGCCGGCGCAGAAGCCGCGGCCGGCTCCGGTCACGATGACGGCGCGCACATCGTCATCGGCGTCGGTCAGGCCGAAGGCCGCAATCAGTTCGCGGTTCATCAGCGGGTTGAAGGCGTTGAGCTTTTCCGGCCGGTTCAGGGTCAGCAGGGCGATCCCGTCCTCCAGCTCGAGCTTCAAGGTCTCGAATTCGGCGAGGCTCTTGATGGCCATGACGTCTCCCTTTCGCTTTCCTGTCTTTGCCCCATCGGAGCCGCTTGACGGACGGGAGGTCAAGCACGCCATCATCCCTGAACAGTGATCATTTGAAGCTGGTCGACCGCCCCGACGAAGAGGGCTGCGACCTGGAGGAAACAGGCCCATGCATCCGTCGCATCATGCGAAGTCCCACCCCGAGCGCGCCGCCTACATCATGGCCAGCTCCGGCGAGACCGTCACCTATGGCGAGCTTGAGGCCCGCTCGAACCAGGGCGCCCATCTGTTCCGCAAGCTGGGTCTGAAGGCCGGAGATGTGGTCGCCATCCTGCTGGAGAACCATCCCAGGTTCTTCGAGGTGGCCTGGGCCGCCCAGCGGGCCGGCCTCTATTACGCCTGCATCTCGTCAAAGCTGACCGCCGGCGAGATCGAGTACATCATGGGCGATTGCGCCGCTCAGGTGCTGATCACGTCGGCCGGCGTCGGTCCCGTGGTCGATGAGCTGCCGGCCCTGCTGCCCGGCGTGAAGCTCTACATGGTCGGCGAGGCCCGCGGGCCCTATGAGAGCTTCGAGGCGGCCCGGGCGGCCATGCCCGAAACCCCCATCGCCGATGAGACCGCCGGCGCCGACATGCTCTATTCGTCGGGCACCACCGGTCGGCCCAAGGGGATCAAACCGCCCCTGACCGGCGGGCCGATCGATGCGCCCAATGCGCTGTCCATGATGGCCGAGCACATGTTCGGTTTCCCGCCCAACGGGACCTATCTGTCGCCCGCGCCCCTCTATCACGCCGCCCCGCTGCGCTGGTGCATGGGCTATCAGCGGATCGGCGGCACTGTGGTGGTGATGGAGAAGTTCGATCCCGAACACGCCCTGCAGCTGATCGAAACCTACAAGATCGACTGCGGCCAGTTCGTCCCCACCCACTTCGTACGGATGCTGAAGCTCCCGCCGGAGGTCCGCACCCGCTACGACCTGTCATCGATGAAGTCGGCCGTCCACGCCGCCGCCCCCTGCCCCATCCCGGTCAAGGAGCAGATGATGGCGTGGTGGGGGCCGATCATCCACGAGTACTATGCCGGCAGCGAGGGCAACGGTTTCTGCCACATCGGGCCGCACGACTGGCTGACCCACAAGGGCTCCGTGGGCAAGGGCACCACCGCCGAGGTGAAGATCTGCGGCGACGACGGCGAGCCCCTGCCGCCGCGCACCGAAGGCGTGGTCTATTTCGCCGGCGGGACGCCGCTCACCTATCATAACGCGCCCGACAAGGTGGCCGAGAACACCAACCGCCATGGCTGGACGACGCTGGGCGATGTGGGCTGGGTGGACGAGGAGGGCTTCCTCTACCTGACCGACCGCAAGAGCTTCATGATCATCTCCGGCGGGGTGAACATCTATCCCCAGGAGCTGGAGAACCTGCTGATCACCCATCCCAAGGTGGCCGACGCCGCGGTGGTGGGCGCCCCGGACGAGGAGATGGGCGAGAAGGTGGTGGCCGTGATCCAGCCCATGAACTGGGCCGACGCCGGCGATGACCTGCGGGCCGAGCTGATGGCCTTCTGCCGGGCCAATCTCAGCCATGTGAAGTCGCCGCGCATGCTGGATTTCATGGCCGAACTGCCCCGCCACCCCACTGGGAAACTCTATAAGCGGCTGATCCGGGACGCCTATTGGGGCAAGGAAGGCTCCAAGATCGTCTGATCCCAAGGCGAGCGGCGCGCGCAGCGCCCTTGCCCACGCCGCCCCAGGTGATAGACCCGAACACCTGTTTCAAACCTTTAGGGAGCAAGCGATGAACCCGGTGGAATTCAAGGATCTGCCCGGCCTGGTCGGCCAGGAAGTCGGCGTGTCGGACTGGGTCGAGATCACCCAGGAGCGGGTGAACCAGTTCGCCGAGGCGACCGGCGACCACCAGTGGATCCACGTGGACGTGGAGCGCGCCAACAAGGAAATGGGCGGCCCCATCGCCCACGGCTATCTGACCCTGTCGCTGATCCCCTTCCTCGGCGCCGGCATGCTGCCGATCAAGGGCGTGACCCGGGGCATCAACTATGGCTCGGACAAGGTGCGCTTCATCAACATGGTCCGCGTCGGCAAGCGCGTGCGCATGCGCCAGAAGCTGATCGGCGCAGAGCCCAAGTCGGGCGGCATGCAGCTGAAGAACGAGTGCACCATCGAGATCGAAGGCGAGTCCAAGCCGGCCTGCGTGGCCGAGACCATTTCGGTCGTCTACGGCGCCTAAATCGGCCGTTTATGCTGCGAAAGGCCCGCGTTTCGGCGCGGGCCTTTTTCGTGGCCGGACGTCAGGTCCGGGCCTCAGTAGTCCGGGGAGACCGCCTCCAGCGCCGAGGCCGCCTTGGCGCCGCCGACCCCCATGTCGCCCTGCGCCACGGTGATCTCAGCCAGCGGATTGTCCAGCAGGGCCAGGGTCTCGTGGATATAGCGGGCGTGGGTGACGATGCCGATCTCCAGCCGTTCGCTGTTCAGCTCCACCTGCTGGGTGAGCAGGCCAGCGATGAACTGGACTTCCTGGGAATCCCCACCGCCGGGCCTGCGGCGCACGCCCTCGGCCATGAACACCGGTCCGCCGGAATTGCCGGGGAAGACAGTGAAGTCGAGCAGGAAGGTCGGGAAGGCCGCCGCCGGCGCCAGCGGAAACGACGCCACTCGCCCGGAGCGGAGGATCGGGAAGCCCGCCGGATTGGCCGACAGGCCGCGGGGGAAGCCCAGCGCCATCATCTGGTCCCCGGCGCCCACCGCATAGGTCGAGAAGGTCTCGTCCCCGGCCAGCCAGTCCTTGGGGATGGCGGCCTTGGCGAACTCCGGCGGGGCGGTGATGGCGATGGCGGCCACGTCGCGCTTGGGGTGCTGGGTCCAGCGGGGATTGCCATCGGTGTCGCGGATGTCGAACTTCTGCGGGGCGTAGCTCCAGGAGCCGTCGGCGTTAGCGATCCGGTAGCCGATGCGGGCCTGGGCGCCGGGCATCCGCTGCAGCACGTGGTTGGCGGTCACCAGGACCGTGCGCGGCTGACCATTGAGGGTCGGCGCGTTGATCAGGAACCCGGTGCCGACCGTGCGCGTTCCATCCCCCAGCGGCTGCTCGATCTGAACCGTGGCGTGGATCAGCTCGACAGCAAGATCCGCGATCATGGACGCCCCTCGACTGGTAAGTATTGGACGGGGCCAAGTGAATCAGACCTGCCGCAGTGCGGCAAGACGCGAGGACGTTACCGTCCGCGCCCTATTGCCGCGCGCCATATCCAGATCACGAAAAGCGCTGCACGCAAACAGGCGCCAAAGCGCGCACGCCACGGCTTGAGGCGGGCGCAGGTTCGTCGCATCTAGCAGACATGACCCAGCGCCCCACGCCGCCCACCGCCCCCAAGCACCCTCAGCTTATCGAACAGCTCGGGCGGACCCGCACCGACGACTACGCCTGGATGAAGGATGAGGCCTGGCAGAAGGTGCTGCGGGACCCGGCCGTCCTGCGCGCCGACATCGCCGATCACCTGAAGGCGGAGAACGCCTATACCGAGGCCATGCTGGCGGGCACCAAGGACCTGCAGGCCGCCCTGTTCGCCGAGATGAAGGGGCGGATCAAGGAGGACGATTCCAGCGTGCCGGCCCCCGATGGCCCCTGGGACTACTATGTCCGCTATCAGGAAGGCGCCCAGCATCCGATCCGAGCGCGGCGCCCCCGGGGCGGCGAGATCGGCGAGGAAATCCTGCTGGACGAAGAGGCCCTGGCCAAGGGCAAGGCCTATTTTCAGGTGGGCGGCGCCGGCCACAGCCCCGACCACAAGCTCTATGCCTGGGCCGCCGACGAGCAGGGCTCGGAATACTACACGATCCGCATCCGCGATCTCGTGACCGGCGAGGACCTGCCCCACGCCATCGAGAGCGCCTATGGGGACTTCACCTTCTCGCCGGACTCCCAATGGCTGTTCTGGATCTGGCGCGATGAGAACGCCCGGCCCGCCAAGGTCTTCCGCCGGCCCGTCCGCGGCGGCGAGGACGTGCTGGTCTACGAAGAAAAAGACGAAGGGATGTTCCTGGGCGTCGGGACCACGTCCGACGACGCCTACGTGGCCATTCATGTGGGCGACCAGGAGACCACCGAGATCTGGATCATCCCGGCGGCCGAGCCCACCGCCGATCCCGCCTGCGTCCAGCCCCGCGAGACCGGCGTCCGCTATGAGCTGGACCGCTGGACCGATCGCTGGGTGATCCGCACCAATGCCGACGGGGCGGTGGACTTCAAGCTGTGCGTCTCCACCGAGCCCCTGCCGTCCAGGGCGACCTGGCGCGACTTCGTCCCCCATCTGCCTGGCCGCTACATCACCGGCTTCGCCGCCTATGCCGGCCATCTGGTGCGGATGGAGCGGGTCAATGCGCTCGACCAGATGGCGGTGATGGCCCGGGCTGGCGACGAGCACGTGGTCGCCTTCGACGAGGAGGCCTACGCCCTGCACCTGGAGGGCGGGCTGGAATACGACACCACCCTCACCCGCTTCGTCTACCAGTCGCCGACCACGCCCCGACAGTGGTTCGACTACGACATGGCCAGCCGCCAGCGGACCTGGCGCAAGACCCAGGAAATCCCCTCAGGCCACGACGCCGAGGCCTATGTCGCCCGCCGGCTCTACGCCCGCGCCGCCGACGGGGAAGAGGTGCCGATCACGCTCCTGATGCGCCGCGACACGCCGCTGGATGGGACCGCGCCGCTGATGCTCTACGGCTACGGCTCCTACGGTCACGCCATGGAGCCCAGCTTCTCGATCCGCAATCTCTCCCTGGTGGACCGGGGCTGGATCTGGGCCACGGCCCATATCCGCGGCGGCTCGGACAAGGGCTGGGGCTGGTTCATGGACGGCCGCAAGGCCAAGAAGACCAACACCTTCACCGACTTCATCGCCTGCGCCGAACATCTGATCGCGCAGAACTACGCGACCAAGGGGAAGATCGCGGCCTATGGGGGCTCGGCCGGCGGCATGCTGATGGGGGCGGTGGCCAATATGCGCCCCGACCTCTGGGGGGCGATCATCGCGGCTGTGCCCTTCGTCGATGTGCTCAACACCATGAGCGACGCCAGCCTGCCGCTGACCCCGCCGGAATGGCCTGAATGGGGCAATCCCCTGACCGACGCCGAGGCCTATGACGCCATCGCCGCCTACAGCCCCTATGACCAGGTGAGCGCACAGGCCTATCCGCCGATCCTGGCCACCGGCGGCCTCTCGGACCCGCGGGTGACCTATTGGGAGCCGGCCAAGTGGGTGGCCCGCCTGCGCGAGCACACTACGGCTGAGGCGCCCATCCTGCTGAAGATCAATATGGAGGCCGGCCATGGCGGCGCCTCGGGCCGGTTCGATTTCCTGAAGGAGATCGCGCTGGACTACGCCTTCGCCGTCTGGGCCATCGACAAGGGCTGGACCCGATGATCGTCCGCCCGGCCGAGGCCGCCGACATGCCCGCCCTGGCCGATATCTATGGCCACCACGTCCTGCACGGCTTCGGCACCTTCGAGGAGGTTCCGCCCTCGGCTGACGAGCTGAACCAGCGCCGCGAGGCCATCGTCGCCCGGGGCCTGCCCTATCTGCTGGCCGAAGATCAGGGGAAGGTGCTGGGCTTCGCCTATGCCGGGCCTTTTCGCCTGCGGGCGGCCTATCGCTACACGGTGGAGGACAGCGTCTATGTGGCGCCGGACGCCCAGGGGCGCGGTGTCGGCAAGGCGGTGCTGTCGGCCGTGATCGAGGCCTGCGAAGCCATCGGCATCCGCCAGGTGGTGGCGGTGATCGGCGATTCCGCCAACGCCGGCTCCATCGGCCTGCATACGGCGCTCGGCTTCACCCATCAGGGCGTGGGCCTGGGCCTCGGCTACAAGCACGGCCGCTGGGTGGACATCGTCTGGATGCAGAAGGCGCTGAACGGCGGAACGACCCTCGAGCCGGACGCCCCTGGCCTGGCGCTCAGCGGCGTCTAGCCAGCCGCGCCGTCGAAGGCGATGTCCAGAAACCGCGCCAGAGTCGGGGTCTGGTCGTCCTGGCGCCAGACCAGGCCGGTCTCAAGCAAGGGCGCCTCGCCGGCCAGCTCCACATAGCGCACGCCGGTGCGCGCCAGGTTGCGCAGGGAGGCCGGCGCCAGGGCCACCCCCATCTCGGCCGAAACCAGGCTGATGATGGTCTGCATCTGAATGGCTTCCTGGGCGATGCGGACCGCCCCGCCGTGGGCGGTGAAATAGTCCGTCACCAGGTCGTGGAAGGCCGGCGCAGCGCGGCGCGGAAAGAGGATCAGCGGCGACTGGACGATCACCGCGGGATCGAGCTTGCCCGCCTGGAGCGGCAGGCGGCCCTCGGCGAGCCACGCCTCCGGCACGGCGGCCACCAGGGGCTCGATGAGCAGCCGGTGATAGGCGAGGCCCGCCGGCAGGGCGCCGCTGGGAGCGATCACCACGCCCGCATGGCCGGCCCCCTCCAGCAACGCCGCGATCTGCACCTCACTGGTGGCCTCGCGCAGGTCGATCTCCACCGCCGGAAAGAGGGCGGCGTAGCGCCGGACCAGGGCCGGCAGGACGCTGTAGTCGGCGGTGCTGACGAAGGAGAGCTCCAGGCGGCCGGCCTCCCCGTCCCGAAGTCGCCGGGCGATGTCGGGCAAGGCGGCCAACTCTCCCAGCGCTGCGCGCACATGGATCAGCAACTGCGACCCGAAGGGGGTCAGCGCGACGCTGCGTTTGGTGCGGACGAACAGAGCCGCGCCCAGTTCGCGCTCCAGAGCCTGGATCGACTGGCTGAGCGGCGGCTGGGTCATGTTCAGCCGTGCGGCGGCCCGGCCGAAATGCAGCGTCTCGGCCACGGCCTCGAAGTGTCGGAGCTGACGAACGTCCATCGCTCATATCTACAGCGACCTAAAACGGCTTCAAAAGTATATTTCCCCCTCGCGCCGCCCCGCGCTATCGGGGGGAGACGCAAGAAGGACGCCGACCATGCCCGCCTATCGCTCCCGCACCTCGACCCACGGCCGCAACATGGCCGGCGCCCGCGGCCTGTGGCGCGCCACCGGCATGAAGGACGGCGATTTCGGCAAGCCGATCATCGCGGTGGTCAATTCCTTCACCCAGTTCGTGCCGGGCCATGTCCACCTGAAGGATCTGGGCCAGCTGGTCGCCCGCGAGATCGAACGGGCCGGCGGGGTGGCCAAGGAGTTCAACACCATCGCCGTGGATGACGGCATCGCCATGGGCCACGACGGCATGCTCTACAGCCTGCCGTCCCGCGAGCTGATCGCCGACAGCGTCGAATACATGGCCAACGCCCATTGCGTGGACGCGCTCGTCTGCATCTCCAACTGCGACAAGATCACCCCGGGCATGCTGATGGCGTCGCTTCGCCTGAACATCCCGACCGTCTTCGTGTCCGGCGGGCCGATGGAGGCCGGCAAGGTGGTGATTGACGGCAAGGAGGTGGCTCTGGACCTGGTGGACGCCATGGTGGCGGCCGCTGATGAGTCCGTCAGCGACGCCGACGTGGCCGCCATTGAGCGCGCCGCCTGCCCCACCTGCGGCTCCTGCTCGGGCATGTTCACCGCCAATTCCATGAACTGCCTGACCGAGGCCCTGGGCCTGTCCCTGCCCGGCAACGGTTCGACTCTGGCCACCCACGCCGACCGGGAGCGTCTGTTCCTGGAGGCCGGCCACCTGATCGTCGACATCACCAAGCGCTATTACGAGCAGGACGACGACAGCGTCCTGCCTCGCAATGTGGCGAGCTTCCGGGCCTTCGAGAACGCCATGAGCCTCGACATCGCCATGGGCGGCTCCACCAACACGGTCCTGCACCTGCTGGCCGCCGCGCACGAAGCGGAGATCGACTTCACCATGAAGGACATCGACCGGCTGTCGCGCCAGGTGCCCTGCCTGTCCAAGGTCGCCCCGGCCAAGGCCGATGTGCACATGGAAGACGTCCACCGGGCCGGCGGGGTCATGGCCATCCTCGGTCAGCTGGAGCGCGGCGGCCTGCTGCACACCGACCTGCCCACCATCCATTCCAAAACCATGGGCGAGGCCCTGGAGCGCTGGGATATCAGCCGCACCGAGAGCGAGGCGGTCCAGACCTTCTTCAAGGCTGCGCCGGGCGGGGTGCCCACCCAGGTGGCCTTCAGCCAGAGCCGCCGGTGGAAGGAACTGGACCTGGACCGCAAGGACGGGGTGATCCGCAGCGTCGAGCACGCCTTCTCCCAGGACGGCGGCCTGGCCGTGCTGAGCGGCAATCTGGCCGAGGACGGCTGCATCGTGAAGACCGCCGGGGTCGACGACAGCATCCTGGTCTTTTCCGGCCCGGCCCGGGTGTTCGAGAGCCAGGACGACGCCGTCAGCGCCATCCTGACCGGCAAGATCGTGGCCGGGGACGTGGTCGTCATCCGCTATGAAGGCCCCCGCGGCGGGCCGGGCATGCAGGAGATGCTCTATCCCACCAGCTATCTGAAATCGAAGGGCCTGGGGAAGGCCTGCGCCCTGATCACCGACGGGCGGTTCTCCGGCGGCACCTCGGGCCTGTCCATCGGCCACGTCTCCCCCGAAGCCGCCGAGGGCGGGCTGATCGGCCTGGTGGAGAATGGCGACCTGATCGAGATCGACATCCCCAAGCGCACCATCCGCCTGGCGGTGGACGACGCGGTGCTGGCCAGCCGCCGCGCGGCCATGGAGGCTCGCGGTCCCGAGGCCTGGCATCCCGGTCCCCGCAAGCGCAAGGTCACCCCGGCGCTGCGGGCCTATGCGGCTTTCACCACCAGCGCCGCCCGCGGCGCCGTGCGGGACGTGGACCAGAAGCGCTAAGTCGCCCTGATCTGGCCATGTCCGGGGGCGAGGATGTCGGCATGAACGCCATCGCCCTCGCCGCCGCCCTGTCTGTCGCCGCCTTCGCCGGCTCAGCTCTGGCCGATGACGGGCCGATCACGACGAGCCGCGCGGGCGATCCGCCTGCCGCCCAGGCCCCGGCGGCGCCCATCAGCCCGGGGCTCGAACCCACCCTGCTGACCGAAGCCCCCGGCGACTGGGCCAGACGCGTCATGGCCGGTGAGCCGGCCCCCGAAGAGGTGGCTCAGGCGCCGGAAGGGCGTTGCCCCGTCCGCGTTGACAAACGCCCCCACGGCGAAGTCTGGGCAGGCGTCGGCACCGGCGGCTATCGCGAGGTGGGCGGCGTGGTCACCCAGCCTATCGGCGACTGCGCCACCGTCACCATCGGCATGAGCCGCACCGAGGGCCGGTTCGCCGGACCCCGCTACCGCTAGTCGCTCCCCTTCGGATTGACTCATTCATAGCCATCGAGTTATGGGAAATCCCATCACCCGTTGGTTATGAATAGTGATGTCCGACGCCCCTGACCTGATCTTCCGGTCCCTGGCCGACCCCACCCGGCGGAGCCTGTTCGAGCGGCTGTGCCGGGAGGGCGAACTCACGGTCGGGGCGCTGACCGCCCAGGCCGGCGTCTCCCAGCCAGCGGTCTCCAAGCATCTGGCTCAGCTCAAGCAGGCGGGCCTTGTGCAGGACCGCCAGGCGGGCCGCCAGACCCACTATCGCGCCGAGCCCGGCGCCCTGGTCCCCCTGATCGACTGGACCGCCCAGCAGACCGCTTTCTGGCGCGCGCGGTTCGACGCCCTCGAAGACCTGCTCGGCCGAATAGACCAATGAGCCGCCCCACCGCTGTGTTGAAAGGACGCCCATGAGCGACACCTCGCCTGAAATGCGCTCCGTCGTGATCGAGCGCGACCTCACCCATCCGCCCGGCCGGATCTGGCGCGCCCTGACCCAACCCCACCTGATGGCCGAATGGCTGATGCAGACGGACTTCGAGCCCGTCCTCGGCCGCAGCTTCAGCTTCCAGGCCGAGTGGGGCGCGGTGAACGGCCAGGTCACCGAGATCGAGCCCGAACGGCGGCTCGCCTACAGCTGGGGTGACGGGGTCCTCGACACCGTCGTCACCTGGACCATCACGCCGACCTCAGACGGCGCCCGCCTGCGGATGGAGCAGACCGGCTTCCGCAAGGATCAGCCGCGCTATCTGATGGGCGCCACCGCCGGCTGGCCGCGCTTCTTCGACAATCTCGAGCAGCTCCTGGCGCGGGAGCCCGCCTGATGAGCCTCAACGCCCGAGTGCGACAGATCCACCGCTGGCTGTCGCTCGCCTTCACCCTCGCCGTCATCGCCAATCTCGCCGCCATGGCCGCCGGCCTGCAGGCGGCGTGGATCGGCCTTCTGGCGCTCGTCCCGCTCATCCCCCTTCTGGGGACGGGCCTCTACATGTTCGCCCTGCCCTATCTCGGGGGCCGCGGGGGCCGATACGCCGGGGAGGGATCGTGACGCAGAAGGACGAGGCCTCGCCGCGACTGTTGTCGGGCGGCAATCCACAGATCCCCAAGGGCTATGGCGATGAGCCCGTGCAGGCCTATATCGCCGCCCTGCCCGGCTGGAAGCGGCAGGCGGGCGCACGCCTCGACGTCCTGATCGTCAAGGCCGTGCCGGACGTGCAGAAGGCCGTGAAGTGGAACTCGCCCCTCTATGGTCTCGAGGGCCAAGGCTGGTTCCTCGGCGTCCACGCCTTCAACCGCTATCTGAAGCTCGGCTTCTTTCGCGGCGCCGATCTCGATCCGCCGCCGCCGGTCGCCTCGAAAGCCGGGGCCACGCGCTATCTCCACATTCACGAGGACGAGGCGCTGGACGAGGCGCAGCTTGCCGACTGGATCTCCCAGGCCAGCCGGCTGCCCGGCGAGCGGATGTAACCGCCTGGTGATTCCGCCCGCGCGGCCGACGCGCTAGGCTGGCGGTCCGTAACGAAGGAGCCGCCATGTCCACCCGATCGATCCCCCGTCGCAGCCTCGTCCTCGGCGCCGGCCTGATCATGGCCGCCCCGCAGCTGGTCCTGGCCCAGGGCGCCAAGCCGCGGGTGACGATGAAGACGAGCCAAGGGACCATCGTCATTGAACTGGAGGACAGGAAGGCGCCCCTGACCAGCGCCAACTTCCTGCGTTATGTGGACGCCAAGGCCTATGACGGCGGCAGCTTCTTCCGCGCCGCCCGCAACGAGTGGGCGCCCACCGAAGGCACCATCGTCGCCCAGCCCCCGGCCAAGTCCCGCCCCTTCGCCCCCATTCGCCATGAAAGCACGACCATGACCGGCCTGAGCCACGTCCACGGGGCGGTCTCGCTGGGCCGCTTCGCCCCAGGGACGGCCACCAGCACCTTCTTCATCTGCCTGGGCGACCAGACCTTCCTGGACGCCCAGCCGGGGCAGCCCGGCGACAATCTGGGCTATGCGGTGTTCGGCAAGGTGGTCTCGGGCCTGTCCAACGCCCAGAAGATCCTGGCCCAGCCGACCGGTGGCGAGACCAAGTTCGCCGACCAGAAGGATGAGTGGCTGAAAAAGCCGGTGATCATCGAAACCCTGCGTCGGGTCTGACGCCGCATCCTCTCAGGCCCCCGCCATGTGCAATGAATATCAGAAGCGGATCGCCCGCGGTCCGCTCACCGAGCGCTTTTCCGAGATCAACATCCCCATCCGCTGGGCCGACGCCGAGCCGAACCGTGACCTGGACGAGCCGATCCGGCCCACCGACCGGGCCACCATCCTGCGCGCCGCAGATCCCGGCGATCCCGCAGCGGGCCTGGAGGGCCTGGAGATGCGCTGGTGGCTTGTCCCGGCCTTTCATCGCGGCCCGCTGAACGCCTGGCGCAGCATGTGCACCAATGCGCGGATCGAGACCGTGGACACCGCGCCGACCTTTCGCGACGCCTATCGGCGCCGGCGCTGCCTCGTGCCCCTGACCAGCTTCATCGAATATTCCGAACCCCCCGGCTGGAAGAAGGGCAAGCCCAAGACCCGCCATGAGATCAGCTGGGCGGAGGAGGAGGTCCGGGTCTTCGCCGGCCTGTGGGAACGCGCGACCCCTGAGGACCAGCCGGATGGCCTGGAGAGCTTCGCCTTCGTCACGGCGCCCGCCCCCGCCGCCATCGCCCCCTTCCACGACCGCGCCCCGCCGACCCTGAGCCTGGCCCAGGGCCTGGCCTGGCTGGACCTGGAGGGTCCTGGCAAGGCCCTGTTGGAGGACCTGCCGGGTCCTGGCGCCTATCAGGTCGTCGAGGCTCCGAGGGACCAGCTGATGACCCCGGAGATGCGCCGCCTGCTCTGAGGCGGGCGCTCAGCTCTCTGGACCCGGTGGTTTGGCCGACCGGCAGCGGGCAGAGCAGTACTTCACCTGCGGCCAGTCCCGCGCCCATTTCTTGCGCCAGGCGAAGGGCCGTCCGCAGCCGGCGCAGACCTTGGTCGGCAGGTCAGCCTTCTGTCGCATCCGGGGCATGGCCGGCCTTCAGTCCGGACCAGGGCAGGCGGCGACCCTTTGCGCCACCATGTCACGCAGGGGCAGGCGCGCCCCCAGCCGCATGGCGAGCAGGGCCATGCCGCTCACCTTGCGCTGGACGAACAGAGTCTCAGCCGGCGGGGCGTGCCAGGCGGCCCGGTCGGCGGCGATGGTCTCGGCCTTCTGTCGCACCTGCTCCACAAAGGCGCGGTCGGCGAAGTCAAACAGGCCCGGCCGGCCGAGGTGACGCAGCAGGACCCCGATCATCTCGTCGATGGCGGGGCCATGGCGTTGCAGCAGGACCGGCGAGAGAAAGCCCGCCTCCACCAGCGCCAGGCGCAGGGCCGGCAGGTTCTCTGACAGCCCCGCCTGCCCCACACGGCGATAGGCCCCCGTCGTATGGTCGCTCACCGCCATGGCCGCGCCGAAGTCGAGCAGCACGATCTTCTGGCTCTTCGCTTGCCAGCGGTAATTGGCGAAGTTGGGGTCGGTCTGCATGTAGCCGAACGTGAACAGCTCGCGCAGGGCCAGGCCGATGAGGGCCGCCATGGCGCCGTCGCGGACGGCCTGGGGGGCGACCTGAAGCGTCTCGATGGGGTCGCCGGGGATGAAGTCCATGGCCAGCACCCGCTCGCGGCACAGATCCTCCACCGGCTCGGGCGCGATGAAGGCCGGGTCGTCGGCCAGCAGGGCGCGGTAGCGGCGCATCTGGTCGGCCTCGCGGCGGTAGTCGGCCTCCTCGCGCAGTTGGCGCTTGGCGTGGGCCAGCAGGGGGCCGATGTCGAGGCCGCCGGGCAGCAGGCCCGACATGCGCAGCAGGCTCGCCACATTGTCCACATCAGCGTCGATGCTGGCCGCCACGCCGGGATACTGCACCTTGACGGCCAGCGGGCGGCCGTCGCGCAGGGTGGCGCGATGCACCTGGCCGATGGAGGCCGCGGCGATGGGCGTGGTCTCGAACTGGGCGAATCGCCGCCGCCAGTCCGAACCCCACGCGGCTTCCAAAACCCGATGGAGCTGGGCGGGGGGCATGAAGTGGGCCGCGTCGCGCAGGCGGGCGAGAATCGCCGTGAGCTCCGGCGGCAGGACGTCGCCGCCATCCATGGAGATCATCTGGCCGAGCTTCATCGCCGCCCCCCGCAGACGCGACAGCTGCTCGGTCACCCGCAGGGCGTTGGCCGGGGTCAGCATCAGGTCCGACAGGTGTGGGCGCTGGCCATCGGCCAGGCGGCGGGCGCCCTCGGCGATCATGCCGCCGGCCACGCCGCCGGCAAGCTGGCCAAAGGAGGCCAGACGGGCCATTCGCCCCGATGGCACCTTGCGATATCGCGATTGCGTCATTCCCGCCGATCCTTGGGCCCGGCCACGGACGAGCGCGACGCCGCCATCGACGCGACCCTTCGTCCCGCCGGCGCAGGCGACCTTCACCGGCGATGTGGTGACGCGCTTGCGCCTTGGCCAGGGCGCGCAGATGTCGCGGCGGCGAAAGGTGTTGAAGGCTCAGAGGAGGTCCGGCGCGGGCGACTGCGACGGACGTGAAACCTTGGCTGGGGAACTAGGACTCGAACCTAGAATGACGGTACCAAAAACCGCTGTGTTACCATTACACCATTCCCCAGCAGGAACGGCAGCGGAGGGTGTCCCCCCGCGGCGAGGGCGTGGGAATAGCAAAAGCCGATTCCAGATGCAACGGCCGTGCAGTCGCTTGCGGGCCTGAAATCGCTCCTCTATAAGGCCGCCTCCAAGTCGGAGTGTGGCTCAGTCTGGTAGAGCACCGCGTTCGGGACGCGGGGGTCGCAGGTTCGAATCCTGCCACTCCGACCATTCATCTCCCCGCTGCAAGCGGGTTCGAGATCTTCCCAGACCATCAGTCGTGCGGCCGGGTCGTACTTCGCCGCCGTCGTTGCGCCCACAGGCGATGAAAACGCTTGCCTTCGCCGGAACAAACCAGCAACGCTTTGAGCAAACGGAGGGGTGGCATGTCCTGGTTTGACAATCTGAAGTCTGTGTTCACCGGCCGGGGCCCGACGCGGGAGCCCCGGCCGGACCGGGTTCCGGAGGTCGTGGCCGAGATGGAGGCTCGGGCGACGCCCTGTATTCGCCTCGCGCCCGGCGGCGATGGGCGCTCCCGGCTGGGGGGCCTGCCCCAGATGACCAGCGACTGGCCGCGCTCGGATGGACGGGCCCTGGGCTTTGTGGCCCAGCTTGATCTTCCCACCTTGCGGGCGGCAGGCGGGCCAGACTGGCTGCCGGCGGAGGGTCGCCTGCTGGTCTTCTATGATTTCGAGCACCAACCGTGGGGCATTGAGGCCAGCGACCTGGGAACCTTCGTGGTCCGCCATGAGGTCGGCGAGGCGCCGCTGGTCCAGGCGCCAGAGGACCTTCATGAGGATGCGCAGTTTCCGGCCTACCCGGTGACCTATGTTCAGGCGCGCTCCTATGCGGGATGGGAGCGGCTGAGCGTCGACTGGAACAGCTTGAGCAAACAGGAAGACCGCGAGCTCGAACGCTTGCTTGATGAGCAGGCGCCTGCGGAGCCGGCCCATCAGATCGGCGGCTATCCGGCGCCCATCCAGGCCGACGGGATGGAGGCCGACTGCCAGAGGATCGTCTCAGGCCTGTTCGACGCCGCCATGGGCGCACCTCAGAGCCGGAGCGAGGACTGGCGTCTGCTGCTCCAGATCGACAGCGACAATGAGGTCGGCTTCATGTGGGGCGACACCGGCCGGATCTATATCTGGATCCGCGAACAGGACGCCCGGGCCGGGGACTTCTCCAAGGCCTGGCTGATCTTGCAGTGTTACTGAGCCCGCGGGCGTCAGGCCGCCGCGTTCAGATCCCAGTCATAGGCGTAGCCGGCGATGGCCGGGCGGCGCGCCAGGACCGCACGCAAGGGCGGGGCGGCGTAGCGGCGCAGATGGTTCAGGACCGCAGCCTCATCGGCGCCGAAGTCCTCCGCGTACCACTTGTAGATCGATGAGAGGATCAGCCCCTTGGCCGTCACCTGCACGGCGCGGGGATGGTTCACATAGGCCCGAGCGGCCTGGTCCAGATCAGCGGCCAGGGTCGCGCCGCGCCATGCCCGCAGGGGCAGGTTGGGGCAGCTGATTGAGGCGCAGTTCAGGGCGTAGTGGATCATGGGATCACCCATGGGGCGGAGGATCTCGTGCTCAACCTCATGCAGCGACAGCCTGCGGCCATCCACCTGCAGGGTCTTGGCCTTCCAGGGGCCGACCGAGACAAGGGTCGGCCGGATCGCGCGGATCGACTTGACCGGATAGGCCTCCAGCACCACCCGCAGGGTCTCGGCGTTATAGAGGTTGCTCCAGTAGGCGATCTGATCCGCCGGCGAACGGCCCTTGGGGCTCGCCCCCTGTAGGGCCTCCACATAGGCCGCCAAGGCGGCGCGGTCGGCGGCGCTGACGCGCCAGGCCCGGTAGTCGACCCGGTTGATCCCATCACGTCCGGACCGGACATGACGGGCGAGCAGGCGGTCGAAGACCTGAGGGTCGGCTAAAGCCACCTGAGCCGCCGCCCCGGCCGGCAAGGCCAACGCCACGCCGGCGCTGACGCCCAGCCCAATCATCCGCCGCCGATCCATAGGCGCTCCCCTGTCGAGCCACTTCTGGAAGATCATACGCGCCGGGGCCAGCGGCGGTTACGTTGCGCCGGGCGGGCATGGATGGCGGCTGCAAAATCCTGGCCGCTGAACATCATGCTGGGGTCAGATTCTAGCGCGGCCATGGTGAGTTTTCGGGCCGATTTGGCGGCTGCTGGCAGGATTTTCGGGAGTCGCCCTCGCCTGCCGAGCGAGATTCTTTCGCACAAAATGCAGGGTTTTGTTTGCCAGCGAGCATTCTATCGGTACAGGGTAGCGCGCAAGCTACAGGAAATGAGCAAACTATGACGACCGGAACAGTGAAGTGGTTCAACGCCACGAAGGGCTATGGCTTCATTCAGCCCGATGATGGCGGAGCCGACGTGTTTCTTCACATCAGCGCCGTTGAACAAGCGGGCATGAGCTCGGTGAACGAAGGCGACAAGCTCTCCTTCGAGCTCGAAAAGGACCGTAAGTCGGGCAAGATGTCCGCCGGCCAGCTCCAGAAGGCCTAAAGGCTAAAGGATTTGGGCCCCGGTCGGCGACGGCCGGGGCTTCTACCTTTCTGATATTGAGGCGCGACGGGACCTTCCCGCCCCTCTAGTCTGGCGGCCATGCCCGCCGGCCCTCCCCTCGCCCCACCGCTAAAGATCGCTGACCTGGCCAAAAGTGTGCCGGGTGGCCGCCTGCTGTTCTCGAACCTGGCGTTCGACATGGCGCCTGGCGAGATCGTCGCCATCATGGGCGAGTCCGGCGTGGGCAAGTCGACCCTGCTGAACCTCATCGCCGGGCTGGACCGCGCCGACACCGGGCGGATCGAGATCGACGGCGTCGATCTCTCCACCCTGGACGATGACGCCCGGACCGGTCTGCGCCGGGACCGGATCGGCTTTGTCTTCCAGGCCTTCCACATCCTGCCGCACCTGACCCTGGCCCAGAATGTCGCCCTGCCGCTGATCCTGGCCCGCCGGCCGGAGACCGAGGCGCTGAAGGCGGCCGCCGCCATGCTCGACCAGGTCGGGCTGGGCGGCCGCGGTCAGGACTTTCCCGCCCAGGTCTCCGGCGGCGAGATGCAGCGCATCGCCCTGGCCCGGGCGCTTGTCCACCGCCCCGCCCTGGTCCTGGCCGACGAGCCCACCGGTAATCTCGATCCCCCGACGGC
>JAHUZY010000308.1 GCA_019264505.1 Phenylobacterium sp.
CTTCCAGGGCGGCGACCGCCTGATCATCCTGCAGGACACTGGCGACCTATTGCATGTCCCGGCCGCTGAGCAGGCCATCGCCCAAGAGGCCGTCAGCCGGGCCCAGGCCGCCTTCGCCCGCATGGGGGAAATCGGCGACGACCAGATCAGCGCCTTTTTCGACGCCTTCGCCGCGCGCCTGGCCACGGACTCCGTCTGGCGGACCATCGCCGCGGCCAACGCCGAGGACCTCGCCGCCGCCCAGAGCCGGGGCCGCTCGACCACGCGTCTGGCCCTCAGCGACCAGATGCGAGCCGACATGATCGCCGGCCTGCGCGCCTGGCGCGACGCCGCCCCGGCACGGGGCAAGGTGATCGACGCCGTCGACCACGACGGCTGGCGGGTGGAGCAGGTGACCGCGCCGCTGGGCGTCGTGGCCTTCGTCTTCGAGGGCCGGCCCAATGTCTTCGCCGACGCCACAGGCGTGCTGCGGGCCGGCAACACCGTGGTCTTCCGGATCGGGTCCGACGCCCTGCGCACCGCCCGCGCCATCGTCGAGGGCGCCCTGGATCCAGCCCTGGACGAGGCGGGCCTGCCCCCCGGCGCGGCAGTCCTGCTGGATTCCCCGGCCCATGCCGCCGGCTGGGCCATGTTCGCCGACTCCCGGCTTGGCCTGGCCGTGGCCCGGGGTTCAGGTCCTGCCGTCACCCAGCTGGGGGGCGTGGCCCGCCAGGCCGGCGTGCCCGTCAGCCTGCATGGGACCGGCGGCGCCTGGATGACGGCCGACGCCGCCGCTGACCCCGAGCGCCTGTTCGCGGCCGTCTTCCATTCCCTGGACCGCAAGGTCTGCAACACGCTCAACGTCTTCTGCGTCACCCGCGACGCGGCCGAGACCCTCGTCCCCATCTTCCTCTCGGCCCTCGACGCGGCGGCCGAGCGCCGGGGACATGGGGTGAAGCTGCATGTGGTCGAGGGCGACGAGGCGGTTCTGCCGCAGGCCTGGCGCACCGCCCGCGTTCAGGTGTCCCGCGCCGAAGGCCTGAGCGACGAGGCCAAGGTCGATCTCCTGCCGCTGGCCGAACTGGGGCGCGAATGGGAGTGGGAAGAGACGCCGGAGCTGACCTTGAAGGTGGTGGACGACCTCGACCACGCCATCAGCCTGTTCAACCGCTACAGCCCGCAGTTCTGCGCCAGCCTGATCAGCCAGGACGCCGCGGCCCAGGCCCGCTTCTACGCCAGCCTCAACGCGCCCTTCGTGGGCGACGGCTTCACCCGCTGGGTGGATGGCCAGTATGCGCTGAACAAGCCTGAGCTTGGCCTCTCCAACTGGGAATTCGGCCGGCTGTTCGCCCGGGGCGGCGTGCTGGCCGGCGACGGGGTCTTCACCGTCCGGGCCCGGGTGCGGCAGAGCGACATCCATCTGGATCGCGGCGGGGCGCCCACCCCCGCCCGCCGCGGCTGAGGCCGATCGCCATGTGGTTCGCCGGCCCTGCCCGCCGACTGCCCGCCGCTGGCCGGCCAGGGGCCCTGCGTCTGGGCTTCCACCTGGAGCCGGGGATGCGGGTGGGCCTGTTCGGCGGCTCGTTCAATCCGGCCCATGAGGGTCACGCCCATGTGGCCGAGACCGCCCGCCGACGGCTGGGCCTGGACCTGGTGGTCTGGCTCGTTTCGCCGCAGAACCCGCTAAAATCGGCCCACGAAACCGCGCCCCTGGCCACGCGCCTGGCCGGCGCCCAGGCCTTCGCCCGCCAGCGCGGTATGGCCGTCTCGGACGCCGAGACTCGCCTGGGCTCGCGCTACACCATTGATACCGTCCGGGCCCTCAAGGCGAGGTTTCCCGGGGTCGACTTCGTCTGGATCATGGGCGCCGACAGTCTGGCGACCTTCCACCGCGGGCGCGGCTGGACCCAGATCATGGCCGAAACGCCCGTGGCGGTGGTCTCGCGGCCCTGGATCTCGCTGAAGAGCCGGACCTCCCCGGCCGCCCGTCGCTTCGCCCGCCACCGGATCGCCTCGGCCCAGGCCCGCCGCCTGCCAGGCCTGGCCCCGCCCGCCTGGGTCTTCCTGCGCGGGCCATTGAATTTCCAGTCCTCCACCGCCCTGCGCGAACGGATGCGACCCACCGACCTGTGACATCTGCTCATGGCCCCTGACCGGGGCGCGCAATCGTGCTATGATGGTCTTTGCGTGGACTTTAGAGGAGTTTCCCGCTGAATAGTGAAGCCGCGCAGCGCGCGCAGGAGACCGCCGGCTCAGCCGTCGGATCCTCGGACGTCCAGGCCAGAATCGAGGCCCTGGAGCAACTTATACTGAGCCGCCTCGACGAGGATCAGGCCCAGGACGTGGTGGTCATCGACCTGACGGGCAAGAGTGCGGTGGCCGATGGGCTGATCGTGGCTTCTGGCCGGTCGCAGCGTCATGTGGGCGCCATCGCCGATCACCTGCTGCGCGCCCTCAAGGAGCACGGCTATGGCCGCGCCCGGGTCGAGGGCATGCCGCACTGTGACTGGGTGCTGATCGACACCGGCGACATCATCGTCCACCTGTTCCGTCCCGAAGTCCGCAGCTTCTACAATATCGAGAAGATCTGGTCCCTGGACGCTTCGGGCCACGCCGTCCCCACATCCTGACGAGGCGAACTTGCGGGTCGTGATCCTCGCCGTGGGCCGTCTGGCCCGCGCGCCGGAGACGGAGCTCGTACGCCTCTATGCCGACCGCGCCACCGCCGCGGGCCGGGTCCTGGGCCTTGGTCCGGTGGAGATCGTCGAGGTGGAAGGTCGCAAGCCGGGCAAGGCCGCCGAGGCCGAGGCCCTGCGCCCCCATTTCAAGGACGCCCACGTCCTGGTCTGTGACGAGCATGGCCAGGCGCGGACCTCCCGGGCCTTCGCCGAGGAGATCGCCCGGCTGCGCGACGACGGGACCCGACGCCTGGTCCTGGTGATCGGCGGCGCCGATGGGCTCGATCCGGCCCTGATGGGCGAGGCCCACGGACGGATGGCTTTCGGTCCGCAGACCTGGCCCCACGCCCTGGTCCGGGCCATGCTGGCCGAACAGGTCTATCGCGCCGTCACCATCCTGGCCGGGAGCCCCTACCATCGTGACTGAGGCCTGGGTTCAAGCGCGCGGCAGAGCTGTCACAGGGCTGATCCTGGCCATGGGTCTGGCCGGCGTGAGCCTCGTCGTCGCCGTCGCCGCCCCGGCCGGCGGGCTGCGGCTCGAGACCCTGGACGCCCGGGAACAGGCCCTCAACGCCGAGCGCGGCGAAAATGACAACCAGCTCGCCCGCCTGCTGTCGGTTCTGCAGCAGTTGCGACAGGACCCGCCGCCGGCCCTGCTGGTGAAACCCGACGACGCCCGGGACGCGGTGCGGGCCGCGATACTGGTCAGGGCCATGACGCCGGAGCTGCAACGCCGCGCCATGGTCTACGCCGCCGAGGCCACCGATCTTGCCCGGCAGCGGCGCCTGGCCGCCGTGGCCAGCGAGAGCCTGTTCACCGCAGAGAGCGAGCGCGCCGAGGCCAGGCCTACGCCTGAGGCGGTGGATCCGAGCGGCGCGGCCTTGCGGGGTTACGCCACGGCCCCGGCGGAGGGTCTGTTCGACGGCCCCCTGCAGGCGCCTGATGTCCTGCTGACCCCGGCTGAGGGGCCGGTGACCCACAAGTTCGGCGAAGCCCTGCATGGCACAGCAAGACATCAGGGACAGACGATCCTCACCGCTCGGGGCGCCCGTGTACAAAGTCCGGGCGCCGGGCTGGTGCAGTATGTGGGACCGGTGCGAGGATGGGGCGTCATCTTGATCTTAAGGATGAGCGGTGGATACCATCTGGTTCTGGCGGGCCTCGATCGCGTGAGCGTCGAGGTCGGGCAGACGGTGGCGGCGGGCGCGCCGGTGGGCTGGATGGCCGACGACGGCGCCGCGTCCTCGGAGCTCTATCTTGAGGTCCGCGAGAAGGGCGCGCCGGTAGACCCGTCGCGCTGGCTAAAAAAAGAAGCGGGCTGACCCGCTCGTGGGGACTACAGACGCGCATGGCGGCATGAAATCGCCGCAAAGGGAGCCTTAAGGCTAGGGCTATGAAGCAGTATCTGATGATCGGCGCGGCGGCCTTCGTCCTCGGGGCGGGCTCCATGGCCTATGTGAGCCAGCAGGCCCAGGCCTCGGCCCAGCAGCCCAAGGCTCAGACCTATCGGATGCTGGAGCTGTTCGGCGATGTCCTGGACACCGTCGAGCGGCAATACGTCACCGACGTCGATCAGAGCAAGCTGATCGAGTCGGCCATCGACGGCATGCTCACCTCGCTGGACCCCCACTCGGGCTATCTGAACCGCGAAAGCTTCGACGAGATGCGTGACCAGACCCGCGGCGCCTATGGCGGCCTCGGCATCGAGGTCACCAGCGAGGATGGCGTGGTCAAGGTGATCTCGCCCATGGACGGCACCCCCGCCTTCAAGGCCGGCATCAAGGCCGGCGACTACATCACCGCCGTGGACGGCGCCAGCGTGCTGGGCATGACCGTCAGCGAGGCGGTCAAGCAGATGCGCGGCAAACCCGGCGAGCCGGTGGTCCTGAGCATCGCCCGGGAAAAGAGCGAACCCTTCGACGTGACGGTCGTGCGGGAGATCATCGAACCCAAGTCCGCGGTCGCGCGGATGGAGGGCGACTACGGCTTCCTGCGGGTCTCGGCCTTCAACGAACGCACCACCGATGAGGCCGAGCGGGTCTTCACCGAACTGCGCGCCGCCAATCCGCAGATGAAGGGGCTGATCCTCGACCTGCGCAACAATCCCGGCGGCCTGCTCGATCAGGCCGTGGGCCTGTCGGACCTGTTCCTGGAAGGGGGCGAGATCGTCTCCCAGCGGGGGCGCAACGCCCGCGACGTGGAACGCTACAACGCCCGTCCCGGCGACATCGCCGAGGGTCTGCCGATCGTGGTGCTGATCAATACCGGCTCGGCCTCGGCCGCCGAGATCGTCGCCGGCGCCCTGCAGGATCGCAAGCGCGCCGAACTGGTCGGCCTGACCAGCTTCGGCAAGGGCTCGGTGCAGACCGTGATCCCCCTGCGTGGCGGCATGGACGGGGCGCTGAAGCTCACCACGGCCCGCTACTACACGCCATCGGGCCGCTCCATCCAGCAGACCGGGATTGAGCCGGACCTGGAGGTGGCCGCCAGCCGGACCGAGGCCCAGGCCATCGCCAACCGGGCCTTCCAGTTCAGCGAGGCCTCCCTGCGCAACGCCCTGACCGCCGGCGAAGGCCAGGCTCGCCGGGGCGCCCACGAACCGGCCGAAGCCCCGCCGGAATCCTTCGACGAGGAGAAGGACTTCCAGTTGGTGCGGGCGCAGGACGTGCTGAAATACGGCTCCGTGGCCGCGACGCCCAAGCTGCCCAAGCCGGAGGCCCGTCTGGCCGAGGTGATCGGCGCCGGCCGCGACAAGGTGGCGACGGCGCCCAAGGCCAACTGATCCGCATCCTCAGGCCTTCCCCCAGGGCGGCTTAAGGTGTTCGTTAACCATGTTCGCGCAGAACCGGGGCTAGGCTGGTCTGCAGGATAGGGTTCGGCGAGCCATGGCGAAGTTTTCCAAGAAGAGCCTGACGCCGGCCATGGCGTCACCCAAGCCCGCCGGCGCAGGCGCCCTTGGCCATGTCCGCATGGCCCTCGCCAACCCCTATATCAGCGCCAGCGGCGCGGCCCTGCTGTTCCTCCTGACCCTGACAGCCCTGGTCATGATCATCGGCGACCCCAAGGCGGGCGCGCCGGTCATTCGACTGCCGTTGGCCCAGGCCGTGGTGGCCGCCGCGCCGCCCGGCTGGCGCGAGGCGCTCACCGCCGATGGGTCGGGGCCAGGGGTGGTCGAGGAAGTCTTCGAACTCTCGGAGACCCCCATCCCCGACTCCGAGGCCATGGGCGAGGCGGTGATCACCATGCCGGGCGCTGCGGCAGCCCGCAGTCACCAGCCCCTGCCGCCAGCGCCGATCGCGGGCCTTCATAATCCCGGCCCCAATGGTCCCCTGCCGGTGATCGCCGCCAATGGCCGGACGCCGGCCCAGGCCTATGCCCGCCCCTTCCAGTCCAATGGCAAGCCCAAGGTCAGCCTGATCGTCGGCGGGCTGGGCCTGAATAGCCGGGCGACCCGCGAAGCCATCGAGACCCTGCCTGGCGAGATCACCCTGTCCTTCGTGCCCTATGCCGAAGGTCTGCAGGGCTGGATCGATCTCGCCCGGGAACATGGCCATGAGGTGCTGCTCGAGACGCCCATGGAGCCTGTGGACTATCCCGACAATGACCCGGGCCCCTACACCCTGCTGGCCAGCTCCGGCCCGGCCGAGACCAGCCGCCGGCTGGAGTGGCTGCTGTCGCGGGCCACAGGCTATTTCGGCCTGACTAACTATCTGGGCTCCCGCTTCCTCAATTCCGATCCAGCCATGGCGGCCTTCACGACGGTGTTGAAGACCCGCGGCCTGGCCTTCATCGATGATGGCCAGGCGGCCGGTCGGGGGCTTGGGATTCCGCGGGCCTCGGCAGGGCGGATCATCGACGATCAGCTGTCGAGCGAGGCCATCGACCAGCAGCTGTTGGCCCTGGAGGCCCAGGCGTTGCAGAACGGCCAGGCCCTGGGCTCGGGCTTCGCCTATCCGCTGACCATCGCCCAGGTGGCCCAGTGGACCCAGGCCGTGGAGTCCAGGGGCTATCAGCTCGCGCCAGCCTCGGCCCTGACTCGCCGATGAGCTCAGAACCTGACCTGCCCGAGCGCCTGGCGCCCTATCGGCCCAATGTCGGGGTGACCCTGTTCCGGCCTGACGGCCGGGTCTGGATCGGCCGCCGCGCCGGAACGCCTGGGCCGCACAACTGGCAGTTTCCGCAAGGCGGGGTGGACGCCGGCGAGGATCTGCAGGAAGCCGCCCTGCGGGAGCTGGCCGAGGAGACCGGGGTGCGGTCGGTGACGGTGCTGGGGCGCACTGACGGCTGGTTGACCTATGACTTCCCGCCCGAGCACGCGGGCTCGCCCATCGGCCGCAGCTGGAAAGGCCAGCGACAGGTCTGGTTCGCCCTTCGCTTTGATGGAGATGACCAGGAGATCAACCTGGACGCCCATCCACCGGCTGAGTTCGACGCCTGGCGCTGGGGACGGCTGTCGGAGACTCCCCAAATCGTGGCGCCGTTCAAGCAGGCCATATACAGACAGGTCGTGGAGGCCTTCGCGGTCTTCGCCGCCGGCTGAGCACGGCCCTTCCGACTCCGGGGAACAACATGGCCGCACCCGTCATCATGGTGCACGGCGCCTTCTGCGGCGACTGGACCTTCGAGGCTTTCGAGACCCCCTTTCTGGCTGCGGGGCATACGGTCGTCCGCCCGGCCCTGCGGGGCCATGGGAAAGGGGACGCCGCCTCAGCGGTGGTGAGCGTGTCGATGCTCGACTACGCCGCTGACATCGCGGAGCTCTGCCGCAGCCAGGCTGAGCCCCCCGTTCTTGTCGGCCATTCCATGGGCGGCCTCGTCAGCCTGCTTGCCGCGCGCCGGGCGCCGGTGGCAGGCTTGGTGCTGCTGGCCCCCTCGCCGCCCTGGGGGGTGGCCGGCTGGTCTCTCGAGGAAGGCGTAACCGCCTTCGGACTTCACCTGATGGGGCCCTTCTGGAGCCAGGCGGTGACGCCGGACCGGAACCTGATGCTGCGCTACAGCCTCGACCGGATGGCGCCCGGCGACCGCCGCCCCATCCTCGAGCAGTTGTGTCCGGAGAGCGGACGGGCCCTGTGGGAGACCCTGAACTGGTGGCTGGATCCGATGATGACCACGAGCCTCGGGGGTCAGCCGATGGCGCCCGCCCTGGTGATGGTCGGCGAAAAGGACGTGGTCCATCCCCCCGCTACGGCGCGTCTGACGGCCAGCCGTATCGGGGCTGAGCTGGAAGTGCAGCCGCAGATGAGTCACTGGCTCCCCGGGGAACCGGGATGGGAGGCTGTGGCCGGGCGCGCCCTGACCTGGATCCAGGCCAGGGCCGCCGGCTGACGTTCAGGCCAGACCGCCAGGGCCTGGCTGCAGGTCCAGACCTTAGAAGCTGCGCTCGCTGAACAGCAGGGTCGCCTGGTCGTAGCGGCGGTCAAGCGGGGTGTCGTCGGGGTTCTTCAGCTGGACAAAGACGAGGCCGGTGGATTCAGCGTCGGTGAAATGCTCCCAGGCCAGGGTGATGCGCTTCACATTATCCGGACCCACGGCGAAGTCGTTGCGCTGCAGGCGCAGGCGGGGCTCCTGCAGGAAGGCCCAGATATTCAGGGCATCGACGATGGGTTCCTCAGCGCCGACGGCGTAGTTGATCTGCACATTGCAGACATTGTCGTTGGCGCCCTTGGGCAGAACGGAGATGACATAGTTGCGGTCGCCGCCCAGACCCAGCTGGTAGCTGCCGGAGCGGCGGTCACGGCGCATGCCGAGATCCTGAGCGACCTGCTCGACGGTCTTGCCCTCGCGCACCATGGGCAGGCAGGCGCGGGTCAGGACTGACAGCACCGTGGCGCCATCGCCCGAGGTGGGCAAGGTCGGCGGGGGCTCGGCAGGCGCCGCGGCTGGAGCGACAGGTTCCGCCGACGCGGCGGGCGCGGCGGCGGCGTCAGGCGCAGGCCCGGCGTCCTGGGCGTGAGCGGGGCCAGAGAGCCCGGCGATCAGGATGAGGCTGGCGATGACGGTGCGCATGAGTGTTTCCCTGACTTGATGCTCCGTTCGGAGCTTGTCGGCATCACACTAAAGCCCGGCCGTCACTGCAATAGCTGTCACGCGCCTTTGACGAGTCAACGGGCGGGCTGGTCGCGTGACAGGCGTCAGACGACCGCGGGGGCCGCCTGTTCAGCCAGGATGGTGAGACCGCTGGCGGTGACGTCGGCGAAACCGCCCTTCACGTCATAGATGGTCTCACGTCCCTCGTTGCGCACGATCACCCGACCCTCGCGCAGCGTTGCCATGACGGGGGCGTGGCCGGCCAGGACCCCGAAGTCGCCTTCGGTTCCCGGCGCGTCCACCTGATCGACCAGTCCGGAATAGAGTTCCCGTTCCGGCGAGACGAGGGAGAAGTGCAGCTTGTCCGCCATGATCCCTAGGCTTCCGACGCGAGCTTCTCGGCCTTGGCCACCGCATCCTCGATGGTGCCGACATTGTAGAAGGCCGGCTCAGGCAGGTGGTCGTACTCGCCGTCGCAGAGCGCCTTGAACGAGCGGATGGTGTCTTCCAGGCTGACGAAGATGCCCGGCGTGTTGGTGAACTGCTCGGCCACGTGGAAGGGCTGCGACAGGAAGCGCTGGATCTTCCGGGCGCGGGCCACGATCAGCTTGTCCTCTTCCGACAGCTCATCCATGCCCAGGATGGCGATGATGTCCTTCAGCGCCTTGTACTGCTGCAGGATTTCCTGGACCCGACGGGCCACGGCGTAGTGCTCCTCGCCGATCACCAGCGGGTCCATGATCCGCGAGGTGGAGTCCAGCGGGTCCACGGCGGGGAAGATGGCCTGGGCGGCGATGTCGCGGCTCAGAACGGTGGTGGCGTCGAGGTGGGCGAAGGAGGTGGCCGGAGCCGGGTCAGTCAGGTCATCGGCGGGCACGTAGATGGCCTGGACCGAGGTGATCGACCCCTTGTTGGTGGAGGTGATGCGCTCCTGCAGGTTGCCCATCTCGGTGGCCAGCGTCGGCTGATAGCCCACGGCCGAGGGGATACGGCCCAGCAGAGCCGACACTTCCGAACCCGCCTGGGTGAAGCGGAAGATGTTGTCGATGAAGAGCAGCACGTCCTTGCCCTCTTCGTCGCGGAAGTACTCCGCCTGGGCGAGGCCGGTCAGGGCGACCCGGGCGCGGGCGCCGGGGGGCTCGTTCATCTGGCCATAGACCAGGGCGCAACGGGAGTCGCCGCCGCCGCCGGGCTGGTTCACGCCGGACTCGATCATCTCGTGATAGAGGTCGTTACCTTCGCGGGTGCGCTCACCCACGCCGGCCAGAACCGAATAACCGCCGTAAGCCTTGGCGATGTTGTTGATCAGCTCCTGCATGGTCACGGTCTTGCCCACGCCGGCGCCGCCGAACAGGCCGATCTTGCCGCCCTTGGTGTAGGGGCAGAGCAGGTCGATGACCTTGATGCCGGTGACCAGGATCTCGGCCGAGGTCGACTGCTCGGCGAAGGAGGGCGCCTCCCGGTGGATGACGCTGCTCATGGTGGTCTGGATCGGACCGCCTTCATCGATCGGCGCGCCGATGACGTTCATGATCCGGCCGAGCGTGCCCGGGCCCACCGGAACGGTGATGCCGGCGCCGGTGTCGATCACGGGCTGGCCGCGGGTCAGACCCTCGGTGGTGTCCATGGCGATGGTGCGGACGGTGTTCTCGCCCAGGTGCTGGGCCACTTCCAGCACCAGGCGGAAGGGCTCGCCGGTGCGCTGGTCGGTGTTGGTGGTCTCAAGGGCGTTCAGGATCGCCGGCAGGTGGCCGACGAACTCGACGTCGACAACGGCGCCGATGACCTGGCTGATCTTGCCAGTGGCCACCGCGGCGGTGGCGGTCGAAGCCTGGTCGCCGGCGGCGGGCGCGGCGGTCTTCTTGGCCGCAGCTTTGCGAGCCGGGGCCTTGGCGGGCGCCGCAGCGTCCGCAGCCACGGTGGCGGCCGGCGTATTGGCGGGAGCCTTCGGGGTCGTAGCCATGGTGCTGTTCTCTTGCTCTAGATCGCCTCGGCGCCGGAGATGATCTCGATCAGCTCCTTCGTGATCTGCGCCTGACGTGTGCGGTTATATTGCAGGGTGAGGCTGGCGATCATGTCGCCGGCGTTGCGGGTCGCGTTGTCCATCGCCGTCATCTGGGCGGCGTAGAAGCCGGCCTGATTCTCGAGCATGGCCGAGAACAGCTGAATGGTCAGATTGCGGGGGAGAAGGGTCTCGAGGATCGCCTCTTCCGACGGCTCGTACTCATAGACCGCGCCCTTCAGATCCACGGGCGGCGCATCGACCACCACCTCGGCGGGGATCAGGCGGCGCGCGGTCGGAACCTGACTGACCACGGACTGGAAGCGGCTGTAGACCAGGGTGACCACGTCGACCTCGCCCGCCTCGAACATGGCGGTGACCCGATCGGCGACAGCCTGGGCCACATCCATGGAGGGCGAGCCGCCGGCGTCGATCGCCTCGACGATCTTCTCGCTGTGCAGGCGGCGCAGCTGGGCGCTGGCCTTCTTGCCGACCACCAGGAGCTTAACCTCCTTGCCGGCGGCCTGCAGAGTGCTGATCCGTTCGCGGGCGGCGCGGACGATGGAGGTGTTGAACCCCCCAGCGAGGCCGCGGTCCGACGTGGCGACCACGATCAGGTGGCGCTCATCCCGGCCCGTCCCGGCCAGCAGGCGCGGCGCGGATTCCCCGCTGACGCCCTGGGCGAGGTTGGCGATCACCGAGGCCATCCGTTCGGCGTAGGGGCGCGCGCTCTGGGCGGCGTCCTGGGCACGACGAAGTTTGGCCGCGGCGACCATTTGCATCGCTTTCGTGATCTTCTGCGTGGCTTTCACGCTTCCGATCCGATTGCGCATCTCCTTGAGGCTGGCCATCCCTTGGGGTCCTGGCCGGCTTAGGCGAAGGTCTTGGTGAAGGCGTCCAGAGCGCTCTTCAGTTCGGCTTCGAGGTCGGCCTTCAGTTCCTTCTTGGTGCGGATGGCGTCCAGAAGGCCCTGATGCTTGCCGTGCAGGAAGCTGAGCAGCTCGGTCTCATAGCGGCTGACATCGGCCACGGCGACGCCGTCGATATAGCCGCGGGTGCCGGCATAGATCACGCAGACCTGCTCTTCGACCTGCTGGGGCGCGTACTGGGGCTGCTTCAGCAGCTCGGTGAGGCGCGCGCCGCGGGCCAGCATGCGCTGAGTGGTGGCGTCCAGGTCGGAGCCGAACTTGGCGAAGGCGGCCATTTCCCGATACTGGGCGAGCTCGCCCTTGATGGGACCCGACGCGGTCTTCATGGCCTTAATCTGGGCCGAGGAGCCCACGCGGCTAACGCTGATGCCGACGTTCACGGCCGGGCGGATGCCCTGGAAGAACAGGTCGGTTTCCAGGAAGATCTGGCCGTCGGTGATCGAGATCACGTTGGTCGGGATGTAGGCCGACACGTCGTTGGCCTGGGTTTCGATGATCGGCAGGGCGGTCAGCGAGCCCGAACCATTGTCCTCGTTCAGCTTCGCCGCACGCTCCAGCAGGCGGCTATGCAGATAGAAGACGTCGCCCGGATAGGCTTCGCGGCCCGGCGGGCGGCGCAGCAGCAGGGACATCTGGCGATAGGCCACGGCCTGCTTCGACAGGTCATCATAGATGATCACGGCGTGCATGCCGTTGTCGCGGAACCACTCGCCCATGGCGCAGCCGGCGAAGGGGGCCAGGAACTGTAGGGGGGCGGGCTCCGACGCCGTGGCGGCCACGACGATGGTGTATTCCTGGGCGCCGCGCTCTTCGAGGGTCTTGACGATCTGGGCGACGGTCGAGCGCTTCTGACCGATGGCCACATAGATGCAGTAGAGCTTCTGGCCCTCATCGCCCGAGGCGTTGACGGCCTTCTGGTTCAGGATGGCGTCGATGGCCACGGCGGTCTTGCCGGTCTGACGGTCGCCGATGATCAGCTCGCGCTGGCCGCGACCGACGGGGATCAGGGCGTCGATGGCCTTCAGGCCGGTCTGCACGGGCTCGTGCACCGACTTGCGCGGAATGATGCCCGGGGCCTTCACGTCGGCGCGGCGGCGCTCGGTGGAGACGATGGGGCCCTTGCCGTCGATGGGCTCGCCCAGCGGGTTGACGACCCGGCCGAGCAGGCCCTTGCCCACCGGCACGTCCACGATCTCGCCCAGGCGGCGGACCTCGTCGCCCTCGCCGATGGCGCGGTCGTCGCCGAAGATCACGACGCCGACATTGTCGCGCTCGAGGTTCAGGGCCATGCCCTTCACGCCGGCCTTGGGGAACTCGACCATTTCGCCCGCCTGGACGTTGTCGAGGCCGAAGACCCGGGCGATGCCGTCACCGACGGACAGAACCTGACCGACGTCGGAAACGTCGGCTTCCTCGCCGAAATTGGCGATCTGCGACTTGAGGATGGCCGAAATCTCGGCGGCGCGGATGTCCATGTTCTTACGCTCTCTTGAGGGCGAATTTCAGCGAGTCGAGCTTCGTACCCAGCGAAGCGTCGAACAGACGGGAGCCGACCCGGACCTTGATGCCGCCAAGAATGGCGGGATCAACCTGGGTCTCAATTTCAGGATCCTTGCCCAGGGCCTGGCGCAGGGCCGCGGCGACGCCCGCGGCCTGGGCCGGGGTCAGGGGCAGGGCGGTCGTGACATGCGCCGAAACGACGCCACGACGTTCGGCGGACAGGGCCTGATAGGCGCTGATCACCGAGGACAGGGCCGAGGCCCGGCCATTGGCCGAGATCAGACCCAGAAACTTGATGGTGGTCGGATCAAAGCCGGCCTTGCGCGCCACGGCCAGGAGGCCCTTGGCCTTGTCCTGGGCTGTGAAGGCCGGGGAAGACAGCAGGACGCGCAGATCGCGGCTGTCGGCCATCATGGCCTTCAGCGACCTGAGGTCGGCTTCCACCGCCGCAATCTTGTTCTCGTCATTCGCGAGGTCGAACAGGGCCTGGGCATATCTGCCACCCACATTCGAAGTCCTGGAATCGTCCGCCACTATATGTCCGCCCGGTGCGTGTCTAACAGCCGCTACGAAGGGATCTTCGTCTCAGCTAAAGGCTTGAAAGCGCTTGAAAAAGCACGGCGCCGAAGAAGGAGGTCCGCCCCCCGGCCCTAAGCCGCGCGCCTGATAGCACGCGATTTTAGGCGCCGCAACCGAACCGGCGCCTCGGAATCTCGCCAATCGCCCTAGTCGGGGCTCGAAACCCCCAACCGGCGGAAGACCGCCGAGCCCGTCGCGGCCAGGGCGCCGTCGGCCTTCAGCACCCGGCCATGGGCGAAGACGAGGGTCCGCGTGGTCCGCTCCACCGC
>JAHUZY010000404.1 GCA_019264505.1 Phenylobacterium sp.
GATCTTTGCTGTTGGGTCGAGGGCGGATTGGCGAAGGCGACGGTCGCTCAGACTTCCATACGCGGGTTGGTCGCCGCATGAACGTGGGTCGTCGCGGGCTGAATCTCGCGAAGCACGCGTCCGCCAAAGGCCGACCCAAGAGACTCTCGAGGAGCACCCTGGCCTCCATCCCGCCCCGTCCGACCAACCTCTTAGCATCCGGCGGGCGAGGCGAGTGGACGGAACGTGCAAGCCAGCAACGGTTGAGCGTCGGCTTTGGCGAACGTGAACTCGATTTCACGCTCAGAACACGCGATCGGCCCAAGGCCGCGATACCCACTGTGGTGTTGCACTCCTCAGTCTCACTGAGTGAGGAGCCCAGTAAACCATGAAGGTGCCTTTCCGATGAAAACAGCAATCAGCGCCACCTTGCTCGGCGTGCTCACGCTCGCCGCGGCTCCCGCCTCGCAGGCCCAGGAGTGGGCGGGCCCCTATGTCGGCGCGCAGGCCGGAGCTGGCTTCCAGCGGAATAAGGACAAGGAATCGATCCGCTTCGACACCGACTTGAACGGCGCCTCCGGCAACCAGGTGAATAACGCCGCCGGCGCCAACGCCTTCTCGCCCGGTTTCTGCAACGGCGCGGCCACGACGCCCAACACCGGCTGCCGCAAGCATGATGGCGGGTTCGAGTTCGGTGGACGAGTCGGATATGATTGGCAGTTCGGCTCCATCGTCGTCGGCGCGGTCGGGGAAGCCACCCGCACTCAGGTGCAGGACAGCGTCACCGCCTTTTCCACCACGCCGGCAGCCTACACCATGACCCGTGAACTGGACGGCCTGTTGGCCGCTCGAGCGCGAGTGGGTTTCGCCAGGGGACGCAACCTGCCTTATGTCACCGGCGGCTACGCCAGGGGCAAAATTGACCGCCAGTTCAGCACCACCAACACGGCCAACACCTTCGCGGCCCGCGGTGGCGGCAAGAGCGCCGACGGCTGGCAACTTGGCGCCGGGGTCGAGCGCAGACTCACACAACAGGTGAGCCTGGGGGTGGAATATCTTTACACCAACCTGAAGGATGACGGCTATCGGGTTCGGGCGAGCGGCGGGCCAGCTGGCGGACCGTTCACCGCGGCAAATCCGTCCGGCACCGACTTCAGTCGGAGCCAGGAACATTTCAAGGTCCAGGCAGTCCGCATGACCGCGGCCTATCGGTTCTAATCGGCGGAAGGGGCGGATGTTGGGCTTCGGCCCCATGCTGAGGCACGATCCATGCATAGCGGCGCAAGTCTTGGGTTGTATCGAGCCGGTCGCTCCGAACTCCCTAGCCTTGAGCGTCGTTTGACGCCGGAAATCGAGCCGCTTTCTCGCCGCTCTCGGCACAGCAACTCGGATGCAGGTGAACTCGATTTCACGTTCAGGACACGTGATCGGCCCTGCGCTGCGGTATTCATTGTGATGTCGCCTTAGCGACCGGATGAGGCCTTCCCCGCTCGTCCGAACCTAACCGGGCACGCGCTTTTTCCCACAGCGCGTCGGTCAAGACCGCCGGCTGCGAAGCCCCCTCGCAGCCGGCGGCTAACTTGTCGCTCTGTGTCGCGATGCCGCTCCCACGATAAGTTATGACAACGGTTGGCGGTCAGCCGTAGAGGGGTCTCCCAATGAAGCTGTTGATCATCGAGGATGACGCCGCAACCGCGGGCTACGTGCAGCAGGGCCTGGCCGAGCTGGGCCACGCGTGTGACCACGCGGCGACCGGGCTCGACGGCCTGACAGCCGCATTGACCAATACCTATGACGCGATCATTCTTGATCGCAACCTGCCACAACTCGACGGTTTATCCGTCCTGCGAGCCTTGCGGGCTGAAGACAATAAGACGCCAGTGCTGGTGCTCAGCGCGCTTGGGCAAGTCGATGACCGCGTGCAGGGTCTGAACGCCGGCGGCGACGACTATCTGACCAAACCGTTCTCGTTCCACGAACTGATGGCCAGGATCGCCGCGATCATGCGGCGTGGCGGTGGCCTGGCGGCCGAGACAACCGTGCTCCGGGTCGCGGACCTGGAACTGGATCTGCTCAGACGCACGGCGACACGCGGCGGGCGTCGAATAGATCTCCTGACAAAGGAATTTCAGCTGCTCGAGTACTTCATGCGGCATGCGGGACAGGTGGTGACGCGAACGATGCTTTTGGAAGCCGCCTGGGATTACAGCTTCCACCCGGGCACGAACGTCATCGACGTCCACATCAGTCGCCTCCGCGCCAAGGTCGAACAGGGCGCCGAGGCCCCGTTGCTCCATACTGTCAGAGGGGCCGGATACCAACTTGATGGGCGGTAGCTGGCGGACACGGCGTCAGCCGCAGGCGGCAGCGTTCCGAGGCGCGCTGTGGATAACAGTCATCGCGGTCGCCACTACTGTCGCCGCCCTTAGCCTGCAACATCTTCAGACGGCGAAGCTTCTCGATCTGGAGCTCAAGCACCTGGTCGAGGGCGAGTTGGAGGCGCTGACCGCTAAGTATCAGGACAACGGCCCCGTCCGTCTGGCGACTTACATCGATCAGCAACTCACGTCCGGCTCCAGACGCGGCGTGGTCTATATGCTGGCTGGCGCTAACGATCAGCGGCTCGCCGGCAACGGCCTGACTTGGCCAAAAGGCGCGAGCGAGGGCGTCGTCTCAACATTTAGCATTCCCGTAAAGACCGACAACGCGGTCCGGATTGAACGCGTGGCCGGAGAGGCAAGGACACTCGGGCCGAACCTCCGACTGCTGGTGGGACATCTCGCCGACAGCCGCATCGCTCTGGGGCGAAAGTACTGGATATCTCTGATCTTGTCGGTCGCGATTACGGCCGGGCTGAGTCTGACGCTCGGCTGGTTCGTGAGCCGCCGCGGTCTGAGCTTCATCACGCAGGTCGCCAAGACAGCCGACCGGTTTCTCTCCGGCCGCCTCGATGAGCGCCTTCGGGTTTCTGGCCGAAATGACGAATTTGACCGCCTCTCGGAAGTTGTGAACGCCTGTTTCGAGGAAATCGAATGCATGGTTGGCTCGCTGCGGGCAGCCACCGACGGGCTGGCGCACGACCTGAAGACACCCCTGACCCGAATAAAGGCCCGTATCGAACTTGCAGCCCTGACGGGCCAATCTTCAGCCGAAAGCGAGGTCTTGGCGCAGACCGCTGCGGACCTGGACAGCATCCTGGAGTTGATGAACGGATTGCTGGCGCTGGCGCGCGCCGATGCGGCAAGCGCAGAGAATTTCGAACCGATCGACTTAGCCGTTGTCGTTCAAGATGCGCTGGACCTCTACGCCCCCCTGGCTGAAGACAGGAATAGCCGGCTGGTCGGTGAGCTGAGGCCCGCGCCGATGCAGGGTGTCCGCGCATTGTTGCTGCACATGACCGCCAATCTGATTGACAACGCCATCAAGTACTCCCCTCCGGGCAGCACCATCGTCGTCTCGACCTCCAGCCAAGGCGGCTCGATCCATCTGTCGGTGTCCGACAACGGCCCGGGCATCCCGTCTGCGCACCGAGGCCTCGCCGTTCGACGCTTTGGTCGCCTTGATGAGAGCCGGTCGACGCTGGGCAGCGGGCTAGGCTTGGCCCTCGTGCAGACGGTCGCCAGGGTGCATCGAGGTCAATTGACCCTATCCGACAATCATCCTGGATTGGTCGCCAAGCTCAGCTTCAACAGGCGGGCCAACTGACCTGCCAAGCTTTTGGCTGGGTGTCGGGGCTGACCCCGGCGGAATCTCGTTCGATGAAGCAGAATTCATGGCGGCGCCATGGTCCAGCGATGTCGCCCCGTGACTGTGTCGTTGCACGCAATCTTGCGCTGAGGTCGGCTGGAACCTTCCGATGGACGCTACGACTGACCTGGGCTTTCGGTGTAGACGCCTATCCACGGTGGCAGACGCTCGTCCCGTGCGATTTTGCGCGAACTCCGAATGCCGGGCCGGAGGCGCTTCGTGACCGATATTGTCATTGCTCCACACGGTCGCAGCTGGGCCGTCAAACACAACGGCGGCTTTCTCGGGTTTGCAAAAAGTCAGTCGCAAGCGATCGCGCTTGCGCAAGGACTCGTCGATTGGATCACGGATCAAGGCCGTGGGGTCACACTGGCGATCGAAGAGGCGCCTTCTGCCCAAGCTGTCGCCGGGCCACGTGCGCCGCGAGAAATAGCGCGCCCGCGACCGCCCTTATGTTCGCCCCGCGTATAGGTGATCGTCGTCGCTAAGGATGAAATGCCCACCGCCGGCCAACCGGCCGCGCCTCGCTTCCCCCCAAATGCGGGGTGCTCGTCAGGAGATTTAGGTGACCGACACCGGCCCTTCTTCCTCAGCCCGCCGCGAACAAGGTTTGGTTTGCCCAGCCTGCCGGGTCGATCTGGTGATGACCGATCGTCAGGGCATCGAGATCGACTATTGCCCAAAGTGCCGCGGGGTCTGGCTCGATCGCGGCGAGCTCGACAAGATCATCGAGCGGAGCGCCGCCTATGAGGCCGGATCACCCCTGCCGCAAGCGGCTCCCGAGCCCCCCAGAACCGCGCCCGGCTATGGCCAGCCCCGGGACGGTGGCTACGCCGGGCGGCATGGCGGCGGACACGGGGGCGACCATGGCGGAAGCAAACACGGCGGCGGGGGTTATGGCGGTCGCCGTCGCGGTTTCCTGGGCGATCTTTTCGATTGAGACGTCAGGTCCCGCTTTGCGCTTTGGCAACCCGTGGCGCACTGTGAGCACGAAGGACGTTGTAGCGTTCAGCCCGCCCACAAGTCAGGCGGCCTTTGCACCATGAGGCAAGTTCTGGCGGCTGTGCGAGCGATGGGCTGCGTAGGGTTTGCGCTGAGCCTGGTTGCGGCCCCAGCCGCTGCCGCTGCCGCCGAAGAGCCAGCAAGCCTGGCCGCCGCGTTCGACAATACCATCGTATCAACCTACGACAATGGACGTATCGCCAAGCTATGGCTGGACCCGGATGGACGCTATCGTGGCCTCGGCAAGTCGGGCGACGCCTCAAGTGGTCATTGGACAATCAAGCGCGACAAGGTTTGCCTCAAGCAGGACAAGCCGCTGCCCGTCCCATTCTCCTACTGCACACTGATCCCTGAAGGTGGAGTCGGCGCTGTTTGGATTGCTAAGTCCGTCTTCGGCGAGGCTTTGTCCGTGGAACTGGTCAATGGCCGTTAGCCAAACTCGCTACCCCTGTTCCCTGACCGCGCCGCAAAGCCATCCTGAAAATCAAATGTCTATCGCGACCGCCGCAGTGTTAGTCCTGGCGTGTTTGTCATCTGTCTCTCAACTGATCTCAAGCGACGGCGTGATCCGCAGCGAGGTTGCTGCGGATCAATGGCGCTCGTGACGTGGCTGATGGTGGGGTATGGCGAATGAG
>JAHUZY010000412.1 GCA_019264505.1 Phenylobacterium sp.
CACCCCCTCGCCCGCAAGACCACGCTGACGGAAAACCTGCTGCTGGCCGGCGGGGCGATCCGCGCGGCGGGCCAGGTCCGCGCCCGGGGCGAGAACCGTCGGACCCGGTCGGACTGGATGAAGATCGAGCGGGAGCGGGGCATCTCCGTCTCGGCCAGCGTCATGACCTTTGACCACGAGGGGTTGATGTTCAACCTGCTCGATACGCCCGGTCACGAGGACTTCTCCGAAGACACCTATCGCACCCTGACGGCCGCCGACGCCGCGGTCATGGTGCTGGACGCCGCCAAGGGCATCGAGCCGCAGACGCTCAAGCTGTTCGAGGTCTGCCGCCTGCGCGACATTCCCATCGTCACCTTCATCAACAAGATGGACCGGGAGGCGCAGGACCCGTTCGAGCTGTTGGACGAGATCTCCACCAAGCTGGCGCTGGACCCTGCGCCGCTCTACTGGCCGGCCGGCTCCGGAGGGCGGTTCAAGGGCATGGTGGATCTGCGCCGCAACCGTTTCCTGCCCTTCGCCAAGAAGACGGCCGATGACGACGGCCATCCCGATCCCATCGCGTTCAAGTCCAACGCCGTCGTCTCCTATCTCGACCCCGAGGAGCAGGCCGAGGTGGAGGAGGGCTCCATGCTGGTGCAGGAGGCCTCCAAGCCCTTCGACCCGCAGTCCTTCCTCGAGGGGCATATGACGCCGGTCTTCTTCGGCTCGGCCCTGCGCAAGTTCGGGGTCGCCGAGCTGTTGGAGGGCCTGGGCGCCTACGCCCCGCCGCCCAAGGCCGTGGCGGCGCACAAGGGTGGCGAGGCGACCCATGTGGCGCCGGGCGACCGGGAGGTGTCGGGCTTCGTCTTCAAGATCCAGGCGAACATGGACCCCAACCACCGCGACCGGGTGGCCTTCCTGCGCCTGACCTCAGGCCGCTTCACCCGCGGGATGAAGCTGAAGGTGCAGAACACCGGCCGGCAGCTGTCGGTCAATTCGCCAATCATGTTCTTCGCCTCGGACCGGGAGCTGGCCGAGGAGGCCTTCGCCGGCGACGTCATCGGCATTCCCAACCATGGGGTCCTGCGGGTGGGCGACAGCCTGTCGGAGACCGGGACCCTGCGGTTCGCCGGCCTGCCGAACTTCGCTCCGGAAATCCTCCAGCGGGTGCGGGTCAAGGATCCGCTGAAGGCCAAGCACCTGAAGAAGGCCCTGGAGGGCCTGGCTGAAGAAGGCGTCACCCAGTTGTTCCGTCCCAATATCGGGGCCGACTTCATCGTCGGGGCCGTGGGCCAGCTGCAGTTCGAGGTCATGGCCGACCGCCTGGCCAACGAGTACCAACTGGAGGTCTCCTTCGAGCCGGCGCCCTATGCCGAGGCCCGCTGGCTGGGCGGCGAGAAGGTCGATGTGGAGGACTTCGCCGGCAAGCATCGCGGCGCCATGGCCAGCGACATCGACGAACAGCCGGTCTTCCTGGCCAAGTCGACCTGGGAGATCGGCTATGTGGCCGAGCGCTATCCCAAGGTGCGGTTCGAACGCTCCAAGGAACGGGCCTGACCGATGGCGGTCCACGCTGTCTATGGCCTGCCGCCGCGGGAACTGGTCGAGCCGTCTGCGGGCGCAGCTCAGCTCTCGCCGCTGATCCCGGGTTCGGAGGCGCTCGAGGCCGTTCCTGACCAGTCCCTCGAAAGCCTGACCATCCTGGCGCCGCCGGGCACGGTGGAACGCCGCTACGTCCTGGCCCAGGGCCTGCGCGCCCTGAAGATCGGCGGGACGATGACGGCGCTCGCCCCCAAGGCCAAGGGCGGCTCGCGCCTGGCCAAGGAGCTCAAGGCCTTCGGGCTGGAGGTGGCCGAGGACGCCCGACGCCACCACCGCATCTGCGAGGTCGTCCGGCCCGCCGCGCCCGACCTCGCAGAGGCCCTGGCCGCCGGCGCGCCGCGTCTGTCTCCGGAGCTCGGCCTCTGGACCCAGCCCGGGATCTTCAGCTGGGACCGGATCGATCCCGGCACCGCCCTGCTGCTTGGCCGCCTGCCGCCCCAGACCGGCGTCGGCGCCGACTTCGGCTGTGGTCTGGGCTATCTGGCCCACGGGGTGCTGGCGTCTGCGGCGGTCACGCGACTGACGCTGATCGACATCGACCGCCGGGCGGTGGCGTGCGCGACGCGCAATGTGAACGATCCCCGGGCGCAGGTGGTCTGGGCCGATATCCGCCAGGGCGCGCCGGATTTGAGCGATCTGGACTTCGTGGTGATGAACCCGCCCTTTCACGATGGCGGCGCCGAGGATCGCGCCCTGGGCGCGGCCTTCATCGCCGAGGCCGCCAGGACGCTACGTCACGGGGGCAAGCTGCTGATGGTCGCCAACCGTCATCTGCCCTACGAGCGGCCGCTCGCCGACAGCTTCGGCGCCAAGGTCAAGCTTCTGGCCGAAGAGGGCGGTTACAAGCTCTATGAGGCCCGGCGGTGAGCAAGGTCCCGATGGCCCGGCTGGATCGGCTGCTGGCCAATCTGGGCTATGGGTCGCGGCGCGAGGTCCAGGGTCTGCTGCGCAAGGGCGCGGTGGTGTTTGACGGCGCAGCCCTCAGCGACGGCGGCCAGAAGATCCCGGTGGTTCCCGACTTGCCCGAGCGGATGACGATCGAGGGCGCGCCGGTGGATCCGCCCGCGCCCCTGACCCTGCTGATGCACAAGCCGCTGGGCGTGGTCTGTTCCCACCGGGAGCCGGGCCGCAGCGTCTACGAGCTTCTGCCCCGGCGCTGGCGGGCGCGGATGCCCGGCCTGTCCACCATCGGCCGGCTGGACCTGGACACCACAGGCCTATTGCTGATCACAGACGACGGCCCGCTCCTGCACCGGGTGATCGCGCCGCGCAGTCATGTGGCCAAGCGCTATGTGGCGAAGCTCGCCCGCCCCTTACGCGGGGATGAGGCGGCGGTGTTCGCCGCCGGGACCCTCATGCTGGAGTCCGAGACCGAGCCCCTCGCGCCCGCCACCTTGGAGCCCCTGTCGGACACCGAGGCCCGCCTCACCATCACCGAGGGCCGCTACCATCAGGTGCGCCGCATGTTCGCCGCCGTCGGCAACCATGTGGAGGCCCTGCACCGCGATCAGATCGGCGGGCTTTCCCTGCCGCAGGATCTGGCGCCCGGCGCCTGGCGCATCCTCAAGCCTGCCGAGCTCAGCTCAATCTTCGCCTGAACAGACGGCGCCGTATCAGCCGATCGCCAGTGAAAATCTGCGGACTGCGAGGCTGTTTTGCTTAACGGCGACAAGGTTCCGTTAACCATGTTCAAGAGTTAATGACTTGTTAATTGCCGCGGCTCCGGCTTTGCTCTGTCTCACCTGAACCCGCGCGGGGCGTCCCGCCGCGGGACTCTGATGACGACGGAGCGCCACGGCATGTTTGAGTTCGGCCGGGAGTTGAAGCGGATCTTTGGGGCCCAGGGGGGCTGGCGTCCGGCGCGTGATGGTCTGGCCGGGGGCGACTCCGCCCTGCTCGAACTGCTCGACCTCTCCCTGCTGCGCAACGAAGGCAAGGCCGCCGATGCCGCCGCCGGTCGCATCAGCGCCAAGGACAAACCCCAGCGCCGCCTGGAAGCCGCCATCGTCTGGCGCGAAGTGGCCCGCCGTTCCGGCGACGCCGCCACCCTTCGCAAGGCCGCCGCCCAGGCCGAGGCCGCGGCCACCGCCTTTGACCGGGAGCGTCGTCCCGATGGCTGGGCCCGCGCCCGCTGCGAACAGGCCTTCTGCGCCCTGCTCGGCGCCGAGCTGTTCGGCGAGGAGGGGCTGAACGCCGCCGCCGAGATCGCCTTCCGGGAGGCCCGCGAGGCCGCCCGCGGCGGGCTGGCTGCGCCCCTGGCCGAGGTGGGCCTGGCCCTGATTGAAGGTCGTCGCCGCATGAGCCTGGGGGACGCCCAGGCCGCCCGGGTCACCGCCGCCCGGTTCTCCGCCCCCATCGCCGCCCTGCAGGCCCTGACCCGCCGCTGTTCGGCCGCCCACCTGCTGATCGCCGAGGCGCGCACCCTGCGCGCCGACCTGCTGGCCGGCTGGGGCGCCCGGTTGCAGGGCCCGGACATCCTGCAGATGGCG
>JAHUZY010000431.1 GCA_019264505.1 Phenylobacterium sp.
GGTCCATGCACACCGGGCCAATCCTGTGTTCATGGATGGTCGGGTCAAGCCCGACCATGACGGTGGAAAAGCCCCTACTTGAACCAGCAGAGCTGTTCGGTGGTGGCCAGGAGGACGCCGGCGCGGGACCACAGCGCCCCGTGCTGGTCAAAGAAGCCGCTCTCGAACCGGCGGGCCTTGGCCTCCCCCAGGATGAAGTCGCCGCCGACTGCCGCCAGCTCGGCCGGCGTGGCGTGGAAATAGACGCTCATGCTCACCGTCGAGGCCGGCCGGCGCTCAGCGCTGCGATAGAAGATCCGAGGCGCGAAGACATCGGCCAGGCCCGCCAGCAGCACATAGTCCAGGGGGCGCGCCTGATGGTCGCGCATCCAGTTGCGCGTCAGGCTGTCGGGGTTTTCCTGCAGCGGCGCCGAGCCCTGGACCGGGCGCTGTTCGAACATGGCGGTGAAGAAGCCCGGGCGTGAGGGGACGTTCTCGATCTCTTCGGGACGCTTCACGTCTGCGGGGAAGCTCGCCTCCTGGGTGGAGAAGGTCTCCCGCCGCTGGCCGAGCGTCACCATGGCCATGGCCACCGGGGCGCCGTTCTGGATGAGCTCGGAGGTCCAGAACTCCACCGACTTGCCCTGGCGGGCCGGCCGCGTGGAGAGCTGCAGGGGACTCTCGTCCAGCCCACCCATCAGATTGACCGTCAGGCCCACCGGTGTGCCGCCATGGTCGCTCTCGGCCAGCACGGCTTTCAGCAGCAGGGCGGCGGTCCAGCCGCCCCAGGGGCCGATCATGTTCCAGTAGCGCTTGTCGATGCGGGAGTCCCACAGGCGGGGACCGGCGGGCGTGAGCGGCAGGGCTTCGTCGAAATCGTGCAGGCGCACGGGCGCGGCGGCGTCCATGGGAAATCCCTCAAGAAAATGCGGGCGCGGCGGGGAGGCCGCAATCAATGCCCGCCTTCTATGAAGGGCGCCGTTGGGGAAGGCTAGCTTGTCAGTTCCAGGCCGCAGCGATCCGGGCGGCCTCGGCGCGGCCCTGTTCCAGCCCGGCCCGGGCGGCGTCTGGCCGGCGGGCGAAGTTCATCAGATTGACCCCCATGGCCGCCGCGCTGCCCGCGTCGGGACTGATCAGCACCACCTGCGCGCCTGAGGACTTGAGGACCGCAATCTCGCCGTCCAGTTGCCTGGCCATGGCCTCGGCCGCAGGCCCGGCGGTGTCGCCGCCGCGGACCTGCACCAGGACCACCAGATCATGGCCCGTGGCCATGTCGGCGTTGAGGGAGGAGCGCATGCCGCCGTCGATATAGCGCCGTCCCTGGAGCGTCACCGGCGGATAGACGCCGGGCACCGAGCAGGAGGAGGCCACCGCGCGCGTCACGCCGACGCCGGAGTCCTTGGTCCACAGCTGGAAGGCCCCGGTCAGGGCGTCCACCGCCGTGCAGGCGAAGCCGCGCTCGGGCCAGGCGTCCTCGGCCAGGCCCGCGAACGAGCGCCCGAAGGAGGCGATGAAGGCCGCCTCGTCCACCGTCTCGGCGGCCAGGGCAAAGGCGCCGATGTCGGCCCGCACGGCCGCGGCCGGCCGGGCGCCGGCGCGGGCCTCCTGCATCATCTTCATCAGCGGGGTGAGGTCCGGCGCCGGGCGGGGCGATTCGCCGGCCTTGGCAGGCGGCTGACGCGGGCGGTCGGCCTCGGCCAGGATGGGCGCCGCCAGCTCTCCGGCCGGATCGCCGAGCGCCAGCCGCGCGCCGACAAAGGATCCCGCCGAGGTCCCGAGGATAAAGTCTGCGGCGCCCAGATCGACCCCGGCCTCGGCGAGCCCTGCAATCAGGCCGGACTCCCAGGCGATGCCCACCGGCCCGCCGCCGCCCAAAACCAGCGCCTTGCTCATCTCACTCTCCCTGGCCGTCTTCTGTCTTTGGGCCAGGATCGGGCGCCTGGGCGGCCATGTCCACGCACGCGCCCAAACGAATGAGAGCGCAGCCAAGGACTGCGCTCTCTCCGTCAGGATGAGGCCGGAACTCCCCCAAGCCCGGCCGACGCCCCCACAGGGGTAAGGACGCTCCTAACAGGCCTTTTCGCGGTAGAGCCCCAGGAGGTGGTTCATCCGCTGTTGTTGAGGCGACACGGTCGGCGCCGCGACGTCGCCGCCGGCGGCCACCGCCTGACCCACGGCTTGGGAGGTCGAGTCGGCCACCGCGCTCAGGGCCTGGGCGGCGAAGGGGCTGAAGGCCCCACCCACCATGCCGCGGGCCAGCCCGTAACGGGCCGCGCCGCCCAGGACGCCGCTGGCCAGGCCGCCGGCCATGCCCCGGCCCTGCTTGGCCCGCTGGGCCTGTTGGGCGGCTTCCGCCTGCTCGGCCATCAGCTGAGCATTGAGGGTGTTGGCCTCGGCCCCGATCTGCTCGCAGCTCATGGCCCGGTCGCCGGGTCGCAGCACCTGATAGACGTTGGGATCGATCAGCGGCGAGGCCGGGGCGGCGGCTGGGGCGGGCGGCAGGCTTTCGGCCGGCGGAGCCTCCGCTGCCGGGACGGGCGGGAGGGCCACAGCGTCAGGGGTCTGGGCGACCGCGGCGCCGGCGGCCAGCGCCAGGGCGGCCGTGGCGCAGAATAAGCGCTTCATGGGGATGGTCTCCAAGAGGTGAGTGGGAATGGGGGCGATCACAGGCCGCGAGCCTTGCGAATCTCAGCCACCAGGGCGGCGTTGAAGCCCTGAACGGCGGCGCGGCTGAGGGCGGCGTAGCGCTTGGGCGACACCTCGGCGTCGTAGACGAGGCTCTGGCGGTAGACCGAGCCGAAGCCGATGCTGACGAGCGCATTGTGGGTGGCGATGGAGTCCGAGCGGTCGGCCGTCTGAGCGAGAATGCCGAAGGGCTGCGGGGTGAAGGCGCCCTTGGTGGTGAACCAGCCGGGCATGGCCCCGCCGCTGTTGTTCCCCCAGACGAAATCGACCTTGGAGGTGGGATTGATCCCGAAGCGAAGGTCGGCGTCCACCGAGGCCGAGCCGCTGTAGGTGCGACGGCCCGTGCTCTCCATGTCGATATAGTCGAGCAGCACCCGCGGCGACAGGACGATGGCGTCCAGATCGCGGCTGGCGCGCCCGAACCGCATCAGGGCGCCGGAGGCGGCCACCGCCCCCATGCCGGTCTCGAAGGCGTGGCCCTTGATGATCGGCAGGGCGCGGGGCCCATAGGCGACCCAGGCCTTGGTGGCGCGGCTGTCGATGATTCCCTGGCCGCCGACAGGACCATCGTACCGCGACAGGCCGCGCATCTGCTCGGAGGCCTGGAAGGTCGCGAGGTCGACCACCTCGAAGCCCGCAGCTTCAAGCTGGGCCACCAGGTCGGCATAGGCCGCGTCGGCCATGTCCTGAGCCATCGCATCGGTAAGGCCCACGAGGCGGGTGGCGATCTGGGTCCGGCGCTGGTTGGTGTCCAGGCCAGCGCCGCCGCCAAAGGCGCTGGCCGACGCGCCTTGCACGAAGGCCAGGGTGTAGCCGGGGATGACGATCTTCGGCCGGTTCGCCAGGTAGCGGGTGGCGTGGCCCTGCAGCGCTACAGGCAGGGGCGGCGCATTGTCCGGCATCATGTCGAGCTGGGCGAGGCTGACCCGTCCGCTGGCGTCCGCGCCGGCATAGCTGCGCCCTACGGCCCCGCTGACCGAGGTGGCGCCGGTGCGGCCCGACG
>JAHUZY010000439.1 GCA_019264505.1 Phenylobacterium sp.
GCGCCGATCTGTCCACCCATGAGCTCCACCAACTCGCGGCAGATCGCCAGGCCGAGCCCTGAGCCGCCGTGCCGGCGGGTCACGCTGGAATCTCCCTGGACGAAGCGCTGGAAGAGGCGTTTGCGATGGGCTTCTGACAGGCCAGGACCGCTGTCGATGACTTCGATTCGAAGGCGCTCGCCGGACGCGCCTGCCTCCTTGAGTTGCACCCGGACCGCGCCGCGATCGGTAAACTTCACGGCATTGCCCACCAGATTCAGCAGGATCTGGCGGAGCCTCAGGCTGTCGACCTGACGTCTTGGTCGGGGCAGGTCATCGATGACCTGCAGACTGACCCCCTTCACGGAGGCCTGGACGGACAGGATCTCCCGCACCTCTTCCACCAGGGCCGGAACCTCGGCGGGGGCCAGCTCCAGTTCGATCTGGCCGGCCTCCAGCTTGGAGACGTCAAGGATATCGTTGATCAGGGCCAGCAGGGCGTCGCCGGCGATGGCGATGCGGCGGACATGGCTTTCGGCCGGCGCCGGCAGGCTGGTCTGCTGCAGCAGCGCGGTGAAGCCGAGAATGCTGGTCAGGGGCGTCCGCAGCTCGTGGCTCATATTGGCCAGGAAGGCGGCCTTGGCCTCCACGGCCGCCTCCAGCCTCTGCTGAAGCGCGCGCTGGGCGGTCACATCGCGGTAGACGCTGATCAGCTCGGACGGCTGGCCAGCGGCGTCTCGCACCATCGTGGACGCGCCCTCCAACCAGATCGTCTCTCCGGAGCGGGTCTGAGCGGGATAGGGCCGCTGCATGACTTCTCGGGGGGAGGCAGGGTCGAAATTCGGCGAGCTAGGGTCAAACAGCTTCGCCAAGCCGGAGATAACCGCCTCGTGGTGGTCGGCTGAGACGAAATCGATCAGGTTTCGACCGAGGACTTCGTCGGGCGAATAGCCCAGGATCTGGGTTGAGGGCGAGGCGTAGGAGATCGTCCCGTGGCGATCGGTGCGCACCAGGATGTCGTGGCAATGGTTGGCCAGCATCCGGTAGCTCGCCTCGGACTGGGTCAGCCGGGCCTCGGTCTCCCGTTGCAGATTGAGTTGGACCCGCAGTCGGAGCGCATCTTCGATCGCATCAGCCAGACTTCTCATCTGGCTGCGCCCCAGGGCGTTCATCGGTGCGCGCGGAACAGTGTCCAGGACACACAGGGTCCCGACGGGCTCGCCTGAAGGGCATCGGATCAGGGCCCCCGCATAATAGCGCAGGCGCGCCTCACCCCAGACCAGCGGATTGTCGTCAAAGCGGGGGTCGGCGGCGGCGTCGAGAATCTCATAGACCGGTTCGCCAGACGCGAGGGCATGGGTGCAGAAGGAGACATCGATCGGCGTTTCAGTGGGAATGATCCCCACACGGGCCTTGAACCACTGGCGATCGCCGTCCAGGAGCGAGAAGGCGCTGTAGGGCGCGGCGAAGATCTGCGCCGCCAGGCTGACGAGCGAATCGAAGGACGCCTCCGGCTCGGTCTCCACGATGTTCAGCCGCCGCAGGGCTGTAAGGCGTGCGGCGATGGGGGAGTCCATGGGGCGCGCTCCTAGGTTGGCCTCGTACCTGAGCGACTGGTCATTAACGACACCCTTCGAGACCCTGCGGCCCGCCGCCGCAGGTTGAGTACGATCGTGACGAACACATGTTTGCCACCGGTCTCAGGTTATGCTTGTTCACCCAGGAAGATGCGGGGGCTGTCTGACCCCTGCGCAGCATTAGGAGAACGCTCATGACCGAGGCCGCTCTGCCTCCCGGCTGGCCTGCCATGTCCATCGCCGACGCCCACGCCCTGCTGACCGCGCCCGGCGTTCCGTTCGAGATGGAAGAGGTCACCGTCCGCGGGGTGACCATGAAGTCCTGGAAGAACTCGCCGCCCTCCCTGCGCTCGGTGGTCGAGGCTGGCCGCGCCCACGGGGAGCGAATCTTCCTGGTCTATGAGGATGAGCGGGTCTCGTTCGAGGCCTTTCACCGGGCGGTGGCCAATCTCGCCAAGGAATTCGCCGCCCGCGGCGTGACCAAGGGCGACCGCGTCGCCATCGTCATGCGCAATTTGCCCGAATGGGTTGTGGCCTTCTATGCCGGCGCCTCCCTGGGCGCGATCGTCACGCCGCTCAACGCCTGGTGGACCGGGCCCGAGCTGGAATACGGCCTCACCGACTCCGGCGCCAAGATCGTCGTCCTGGACGCCGAGCGCTATGAACGCCTCACCGAGCACCTGCCCAACTGCCCGGACCTGGTGCGGGTCTATGTCTCGCGGGAGTCCGACGAGATCGCCCACCCCGATGTGACCAAGCTTGAGGACATCCTGGGCGAGGCCAACAGCTGGAGCGGCCTGCCCGACATTGCGCTGCCCGACGTGGCCATCGACCAGGACGATGACGCGACCATCTTCTACACCTCGGGCACCACCGGTAAGCCCAAGGGCGCGCTCGGCACCCACCGGGGCGTGAATTCGAACATTCTCACCGCCGCCTGCGCCGGCGCCCGGCGCTTCCTTCGCCGTGGCGAAATGCCGCCGGCGCCCGATCCGGACGGCCCGCAGCGCTCGTCCCTGATCTCGGTCCCCTTCTTCCACGTCACCGGCTGTTTCGCGGTGCTGAACCCCAGCCTGTTCGCCGGGGCCAAGCTGGTGATGATGCACAAGTGGGACGCGGTCCGGGCCTTCGAGCTCATTGAGCGCGAGAAGATCCAGTCGGCCGGCGGCGTGCCGACCATCGCCTGGCAGCTGATCGAGCACCCGGCCCGGGCTAATTACGATCTGTCGTCGCTGGAATCCGTGGCCTACGGCGGCGCCCCCTCGGCGCCCGAACTGGTCCGCCGGCTCAGCGAGACCTTCCCCAAGTCGCAGCCCGGCCAGGGCTGGGGCATGACCGAGACCTGCGCCACCGTCACCAGCAATGGCGCCGAGGACTACACCAACCGCCCCGACAGCTGCGGGCCGGCCGCCCCGGTGGCCGAGCTGAAGATTGTCGATCCGGCGGACGGCAAGACCGAGCTGCCGATTGGCGCGGTCGGGGAGTTGTGGGCCAAGGGGCCGATGGTGGTGAAGGGCTACTGGAACAAGCCCGAGGCCACCGCCCAGACCTTCGTCGACGGCTGGGTCCGCACCGGCGACCTGGCGCGGCTGGATGAGGAAGGCTTCTGCTTCATCATCGACCGGGCCAAGGACATGCTGATCCGCGGCGGCGAGAACATCTACTGCGTGGAGGTCGAGAACGTCCTCTATGACCATCCGGCCATCATGGACGCCGCCATCGTCGGCGTGCCCCATCGCACGCTCGGCGAGGAGCCGGCCGCCGTCGTCACCCTGAAGCCCGGCGCCGAAGTCACCGAGCAGGAGCTGCGGGCCCACGTGGCCGAGCACCTGGCGGCCTTCAAGGTGCCGATCGCGGTGAAGTTCTGGCACGAGACCCTGCCGCGTAACGCCAACGGCAAGATCCTCAAGAACGAGCTCAAGAAGCTGTTCGAGGACAAGGCTGACGCCTGATCCATGGGCCGCAAGCGCGCCGACCTGATGCTGGTCGAGCGCGGCCTGTTCGACAGCCGCGCCAAGGCCCGGGCCGCCATCGAGGCGGGCCGGGTCCTGGCCGGCGGGACGGCGGTCGCTCGCCCGTCCGATCTTCTCGATGAACTAGCTGAGATCATCGCCGAGCCGGCCCACCCTTGGGTCGGCCGCGCGGCGCTCAAGCTCGCCCATGCCCTGGACCTCTGGCCGATCGCCGTCGAGGGACGCCGGGTTCTGGATGTGGGGGCCTCCACCGGCGGCTTTACAGAGGTCTGCCTCAGCCGGGGCGCGGCCCGCGTCTGCGCCGTCGATGTGGGGCGGGGTCAGCTGCACCCAAAGGTCGCTGGCGATCCGCGGGTTCACAGTCTGGAAGCCACCGACGCCCGGGATCTGGACGTGGCCCGCCTGGGGTTCGTCCTTGACCTGATCGTCTGTGATGTCAGCTTCATCAGCCTGTCGAAGGCCCTGCCCAGGGCGCTGGCCCTGGCGGCGCCGGGGGCGGACCTAGTGGTGCTGGTCAAGCCACAGTTCGAGGTGGGGCCGGCCCTGGTGGGCAAGGGCGGCGTGGTCAGGGACGAGACCGCCCGCGCCCGGGCTCTGGAAGACGCCAAGGTCTTTCTCGCGACCTCCGGCTGGGAGGTGAGGGCCGACGCCCTCAGTCCCATCACCGGCGGGGACGGCAATATAGAGTTTCTCGTCTGGGCGACGAAACCCGCCTGATCCGCCATGAAAAAGGCCGCCCACCCGAAGGTGGACGGCCTATTCTCGCAGGCGAGATCAGGTCTAGTCGACGACCTGATAGCGGCCCGAATTGTCGCGGCAGACGCGGACGAAGCGTTTCTGAGTGGTGCCGTCGGGCATGTAGATCGGGCTCTCGGCGATGCTGCAGCCATCGGCGCCGGGGCGCTGAGCCACAGAATAGGTGCGGCCATACCGGTCATAGGCCTGGCCGTAGGACGAGCTCGAGGCCGAGTAGCCATAACGGTTGCTGTCGTAGGACGAGCCGTAATAGCCGGGGGCCGCGCCGCTCTGATAGTAGCCGCCCTGGTACTGCGGCTGGCCATAGGATTGGCCGTAGCCCTGTCCGTAGCGGTTCTGGTCGTAATAGCCGCCGTTCCCGTAATAGCTGTTCTGGGTCGCGCGGTTGTCATAGCCCGGCGCGCAGGCCGCAGCCCGGTTGCCGACCGCCGCGCCGGCCGCGGCGCCGAGCGCCCCACCCAGCAGAGCGCCTTCAGTGCGCACGCCGCCGGCC
>JAHUZY010000448.1 GCA_019264505.1 Phenylobacterium sp.
GCCGTCGCCGGCCCCCAAAGGAGCGAGGCCCATCAGGCCCGCGACGCAGCCCGCAACCCCTATGACAGCCTCATCTTCTGGGGGCTCAAGCCTGGCCAGACGGTGATCGAGATTTCGCCGGGCAGCGGCTACTGGACCGAAATCCTGGCGCCCTACGCCAAGGCCACCGACGGGGCCTATGTGGCCGGCGTCACCGATCTGAACGATCCGGCCGTCACTGAGGCCGGCCGCCGTGGCCGCGAAGCCTTCGCCGCCAAATACGCCGACACCGCCGTGTTCGGGGACATCACCTATGTGGGCTTCGGCGCAGTCTCAGGCCCCCTGGGTGAGCCTGGCTCCGCCGACATGGTCCTGACGGCCCGGAACCTCCACAACTGGTACTGGCGCGACGGGATGCTCGACAAGGCGCTGGCCGATTTCTTCACGGTCCTGAAGCCGGGCGGCGTGCTGGCGGTGGAAGAGCATCGCTCCGACCCCCGGCCCCAGGTCGAAGGCGCCCGTGACGGCTATATGTCCACCGATGTCGTCGTCGCCGCCGCCGAGAAGGCGGGCTTCAAGCTGGCCGAGGCCAGCGAGATCAACGCCAATCCCAAGGACACCAAGGATCATCCCTTCGGTGTCTGGACCCTGCCGCCGGTCCGCCAGAGCGCGCCCCGTGGCGAAACCGCGAGCCCCGACTTCGACCGGGCCAAGTATGATGCGATCGGCGAAAGCGACCGCATGACCCTGCGCTTCGTCAAGCCGTCCTGATCCGTGGGACTGTCGAAACTGACCCGGCGGGGCCTGCTGCTCTCCGGCCTTGCGGCCGGCGGGGCGGCGGCCCTGACCGGCTGCAATCGCGGGGAGGAGGCCGCCCCGGCGGCTCCGGCCTCGGCCATGACTCTGGAAGAGGCGGTGGCCGGCGACTGGCGTGAGGCGCAGGACAAGGCCCGTGACGTCTGGCGCCACCCGGTGGAGACCCTGGGCTTCTTCGGTCTCAAGCCCGGGATGACGGTGGTGGAGATCTGGCCGGGCGCCGGCTGGTACACCGACATTCTCGCGCCCTTCCTGGCCGCCTCGGGCGGCAAGCTCTATGCGGCCAATCTGCAGCCGAACGACCCCATCGCCATCGAGGTGGTGGAGGCCTATCGCCAGAAGCTGCGGGCCAAGCCCCGGCTCTATGGCGACGTGGAGATCACCGCCTTTGGCGCCACCAGCGGACCCATGGCGCCGGCGGGCTCGGCCGACCTCGTTCTGACCGCCCGCAATGTTCACAACTGGATGGCCGCGGGCATCGTAGACAAGGCCTTCTCCGACGCCTTCGCCGCGCTCAAGCCCGGGGGCGTATTCGGCGTCGTGGAGCACCGGGCCAATCCCGGTGGGGTGCAGGATCCCACCGCCGCCGATGGCTATGTGGAACAGGCCTATGTGATCCGTCTGGCCCAGGAGGCCGGGTTCATCCTCGACCAGGCCAGCGAGATCAACGCCAATCCCCGGGACACCAAGGACCACCCGTTCGGGGTCTGGACCCTGCCGCCAGTGCGCCGAACCTCCGCCAGGGGGCAACCGGCCGATCCAACCTTCGACAGCAGTCCCTATGAGGCCATCGGCGAGAGCGACCGGATGACCCTGCGGTTCATCAAGCCCACCTGAGCGGCCTAGAGCTGCTGGCGGTAGCTGTCGATGATCTGCTCATTGGTCACCGGCAGTTTGCCCAGGTTCAACTGGTCGGAGATCATCTCCGCCCCGCTGGGCAGGACGCTGCGGTCCAGCCGCGCCTCCGGGTCCCAGAGCCGGCCGCGCATGATGGCCTTGGGGCAGTGAACGAAGGTCTCCTCCACGGCGATCATCAGCACCAGGCGGGGCAGGCGGCCGAACTCTTCGAACTGGGCCAGCAGGGCCTCATCATCCGTGGCGCTGGCCTGGCCATTGACGCGATAGACGTCGTCGAAGCCGGGGATCATGAACATCAGCCCGACCTTGCCGGTCCCGGCCAGCAGGTTGCGCAGGGTGTCGAGGCGATTGTTCCCCGGGCGGTCGGGCAGGAAGAGGGTCCTGCCATCCTCGCTCACATGGACGAAGCCCGCCTCGCCGCCCCGGGGCGAGACATCCACCGTCCCGTCCGGACCGGCCGAACTCACCACGCAGAATGGCGAGTGGGCGATGAAGGCGCGGCCGTGACGCTCGACATGATCGAGCACCTTATCCAGCACCAGCTTGCCAGGGGCGCGATAGAGCTGGTCCAGATCCTCCAGGGCGAGCTGACGCATGGGGGTGTCCTCCTGGTCTTGCGAATTATTCGCAAATCATGACCCAACTTGAACCCCGTGTCACGGGCCAAGCTTCGGCTTTGTTTACTTCGCCGGGGCGGCGGGCCAAGCTCCGCGGCCTTGGGAGTCCCGATGGCCACGATTGAACAGCTCACCACCCGCATCGCCGACACGCTCCGGACCGGGGAACCCCTGCCGCATGTGGTCAAGATCGACCTCAAGGGGGCGGGCTTCATCCATATCGACGGGGCCATGGTCACCAACCGCGACGCGCCGGCCGACCTGGTGGTGACCATCAGCCTGGATGATGTCGTGGCCCTTGGCCGCCGCAGGCTCGATCCGATGACCGCCCTGATGAGCCGCCGCATGCGCATGTCCAACATGGGTCTGGCCATGTCCATGCAGTCCCAGATCCAGACCCTGTTTTCCCAGGCCGCCTGAAGGAACCCGCCATGACTCAAACGGCGCCGCTCATCGACATCCCGGCCGCTCCGGTCCCTGCGGGCGGGGCGGGGGAATGGTATGTGGGCGCAGGAGGCGCGCGGCTGCGGGCCGCCCTGTTCCCGGCCAGGGGGGCGGTGCGCGGCTCGGTGGTGCTGAGCGGCGGGCGCACTGAGCCGATCGAGAAATATTACGAGGTCATCGAGGACCTGACCCTGCGCGGCTTCGTTGTTCTGGCCCATGACTGGCGGGGCCAGGGCCTGTCGCACCGGGACCTGGAAGACGACCGACTGAAGGGCCATGCGGTCGGTTTTGAGCCCTTTTTGGCGGATTTTGATGCTCTTTTGGCGCATTTCGAGACCCGCCTTCCGCAGCCCTGGATCGCCATCGGCCACTCCATGGGCGGCTGCCTGACCCTGTTGGCGCTCGCCAAGGGCCAAGCCCGGCGCTTTTCCGGCGCGGTGCTGTCGGCGCCCATGCTCGGCGTGCGGGTCGGCCGCTATCCCAAGGCGGTGAAGCTGCTGGCGGCCTGGAACCGGCTGACGGGGCGGAGCGGGGCCTATGTCATGGGCGATCCCGGCAAGCCCTTTGACGACACCTTCGAGGATAATGTCCTGACCCACGACCGGGTGCGTTTCGCCCGCGCCCGGGCCCAGGTCGCCGCCCATCGGGACCTGGCGCTGGGAGCGCCCACCTGGGGCTGGCTGGACTTCGCCCTGCGGGCCGGGGACTTTTTCGCCAGGCCCTCCAACCTGGCTTCGGTGAGCATCCCGGTGGTGATCTGCCAGGCCGAGCAGGAAAAGCTGGTGGACAACGCCGCCCAGGATCAGGTGGCCCGCAGCCTGCCCGATGGCCGGCTGGTGGTGGTCAAGGGCGCCCTGCACGAGATCCTGATGGAGACCGAGGACAAGCGCGCGGTCTTCTTCGCCGAGTTCGACGCCCTGGCGGGCAGGGTGGCTAGCGGGTCGTCGCCGAGCGCCTGAGGGCCACCAGGGCCTCGTCCAGGCAGGCCCGGTCGCCGACGATGACCACCTGGCCGCCGGCCTGACCCACCGGCGCGCCGCGCCAGTCGGTGACCAGGCCGCCCGCGCCTTCGATCACCGGAATGGCCGCCTCGATGTCCCAGGACTTGAGGCCGGCCTCGACGACGATGTCCATCGTTCCGGCCGCCACCATGGCGTAGGCGTAGGCGTCGAGGCCGAGTCTCGCCAGGCGCGAGGCCGCCCGCACCTGGGTCCAGGCGCCCAGCTCGGCGCCATTGAAGCAGGCCTCAGGATCGGTGGAGGAGATGGTGGCGTCGGTGAGCTTGGGGCAGGCCCGCACCTTCAGGGGCCGCGAGGCGCCGCGGGACACCAGCCGCGAGCCGCCGGCATGACCCAGATAGACCTCGTCCAGATAGGGCTGGCCGATCGATCCCAGAACGGGACGGCCCTGGTGCCGCAGGCCGATCAGCACGCACCAGAGCGGCAGGCCGGACACGAAGGCGCGGGTGCCGTCGATGGGGTCGAGAACCCAGACGAACTCGGCGTCCGGCCGGTCCTCGCCATATTCCTCGCCGATCACCCCGTGGTCTGGGAAGCGCTGGCCGATCAGCCGCCGGATCGCCGCCTCGGCGCCGCGATCGGCGGCCGTGACGGGGTCATAGGCGTTCAGGCCGGGGCCGCCGCCCTTGTTCTCCAGGCCGTGGTCGGCGCGGAACAGGGGCAGGGCCACATCGGCGGCGGCCTGGTTGAACTCGAGGATCACATCCTCGAGGGCGGTCAGACGGTCAGGGGTCAGCATGGCCCCGGTTTAGCCCGCCCGGCCGCCCGGTCAAATCCCGCCTGAGCCCGAATGATCGGACGGGACCGCCGGTTCAGCCGTGCTCGCTGTCGCCGTTGAGGGACTTGGCCAGGTCCAGGAGCCGTCGGCGGGGCCGTTCACCCAGCTGATAATAGGCCCGGATCAGGTCCATGGTCTCCTTGCTGGCCAGCACTTCGCCGCCGCTGTCGCAGGCCGCGTCGCGCGCCTGGGCCGCGGCCGAGAGGCCGTCATAGAAGTAGGCCACGGGGACTTCGAGGGCCTCGGACAGCTGCCACAGGCGGGCGGCCGAGATCCGGTTGGCGCCGCACTCGTACTTCTGGATCTGCTGGAAGCGGACCCCGCAGGCGCCAGCCAGCTGCTGTTGTGTCAGGCCGAGCAGACGGCGCCGACGACGGAGACGCTTACCCAGGTGGACGTCAATCTCATTGCCCATGTCTCTTGCCCCCTTGTGGTTAAGAAGCTGAGCCGTCCCGAAGGGGGACGGTGTGGGCCAAACTTGGCAAGTCGCGCGCCAAGCGACTGCGGTTCGCGTTGCAC
>JAHUZY010000459.1 GCA_019264505.1 Phenylobacterium sp.
GCCCCGGGCCCCGCACAAGAAGGGGGCGACCTGGGAAGGTCGTGGCGACTGCATCGACTGCAACGCCTGCGTGGTGGTCTGCCCCATGGGCATCGACATCCGTAACGGCTCGCAGCTGGAGTGCATCAACTGCGGCCTGTGCGTCGACGCCTGTAATGAGATCATGGTCAAGGTCGACCGGCCCAAGGGGCTGATCGCCTATGACACCGACGCGGCCGTGGCCGCCCGGGCCTGCGGCGAGAAGCCGGTCTACAAGCTGATCCGCCCCCGCACCCTCTACTATGCCGGCGCCCTGGCCCTGGTGGGCGGGCTCACCGTCTGGGGTCTGGCCACCCGCAGCCCCATGGACGTCCATGTGCTGCGCGACCGCAATCCGACCTTCGTGCGGATGCAGGATGGCGACATCCGCAACAGCTACACCCTGAAGATCGCCAATCGCACCTTTGAGCCGGTCACCGCCCAGGTGGCGTTCAGCGGCGTGGCTGGCGCGCAGATCAAGACGCCGGGCGCCGACATCACCCAAGGACCTGTGGCGCTGACAGTCGAGCCGAACCAGGTGCGCGCGGTCCGGGTCTTCGTGACCGCCGCGCCCGAGGCCCTCCCACAGGCGAACATGCCCGCCACCTTCACCGTCGAGGCGGCCGGCGCGACCCAGGCGGTCACCACCACCTTCCTCTCTGGAGCGGCGAACGCGCGATGAGCCTCATGGAAAACACAGACGGGTTTCGCATTCGCGGCTGGCATGTGCTGGCCGCCATGGTCCTGTTCTTCGCCGTCATCATCGCGGTCAACGCCGTGTTCATCACCGCCGCCCTGCGGACCTATCCGGGCGAGGTCTCCGTCACCCCCTATGAGGATGGCCTGGCGCATAACGCCAAGCTGGCCCGCCAGGCGGCCCAGGCGAAGCTGGGCTGGCGGGCGGCCGCCGGCGCTGAGCCGCAGGCCGTGGCCGTGAGCATCGTCGACGCCGAGGGCGCACCGGTGCGCGGTCTGTCCTTCAGCGGCAAGCTGCAACGACCGGCCACCGGCGCCGGCGCCCTTACCCCGCGGTTCGCCGAGACCGCGCCTGGCCTCTATGTCGCCCCACTGGGCGGTGTGACCGGCGTCTGGGACCTCACCTTCCAGGCCCAGGACGCCAAGGGCCAGTTGTTCGAAGCCGAGCGTCGACTGACATGGCCCTGACCTACGACCTGGCGCGCGCGCCGGACCTGTCGGCATTTCTCCGTAAGGAGAAGGACGGAACCGCCCATCTGGAGCTGCTGGTCAAGGGCGCCCGGTGCGCGGCCAGCATGTCCAAGATCGAAACCGCCGTGGCCGGTCTGCCCGACGTCACCACAGCACGGCTGAATCTGACTGAAGGCCGGCTCGCCGTTCGCTTCGCCTCATCCCGGGGCGACGCCTCCCGGGTGATCGCCACCCTCGACAAGCTGGGCTATCCGGCCACCCCGTTCGATCCGGCCAAGGCCGCCGAAGCCCACGACCAGGAGAGCCGCCGGCTGATCCTGGCCCTGGCCGTGGCTGGCTTCGGGGCCGGCAACGCAATGATGTTCTCCGTGCCGGTGTGGGCGGGCCTGTTTGGCCAGGAGCTGGGCCCAGCCACCCGCAGCATCATGCTGTGGCTGTCGGCCATCGTGGCCACGCCCTGCGCCATCTATGCGGGCCTCCCCTTCTTCGAGTCCGCCTGGCGGTCGCTCAAGGCCGGCAAGGCCAATATGGACGTGCCGATCTCGGTCGGCGTCATCCTGACCCTGTTCATCAGCTTCGTTGAGACCTTCCTCAACGGCCGCGACGCCTATTTCGACGCCGCGGTCTCCCTGCTCTTCCTCCTGCTCATCGGTCGCTGGCTCGACCATCGCCTGAGGGCCCGCGCCCGCAGCGCCGCGGCCGACCTCCTGGCGCTGCAGGCGCCGGCCGCCACAGTCCTCGGGGCTGACGGCCTGGAGCGCGTCAAGCCGCTGAGCGAGGTCGCCGTCGGCGAACGGATCCTGGTCCGCCCCGGCGAGCGCATCCCGGTCGACGGCTTCGTCGAAGATGGCGTCTCCGAGCTCGACAACGCCCTACTGACCGGCGAGACCGCGCCCGCGGACGTGCGGCCGGGCGATACCTGTCGGGCCGGCGCGGTCAATCTGACCGGCCAACTCCGCATCCTGGCCATCGCCCGGTCAGAGGATTCGGCCGTGGCGGCCATCGCCCGACTGGTTGAGGCCGGGGCCCAGACCAAGTCCCTCTATGTCCGTCTCGCCGACCGGGCCGCATCCATCTATGTGCCGGTGATCCATTCCGTGGCCGCCCTCACCTTTCTTGGTGGGCTGGCGTTCGGACTGGGTCCGCGGGAGGCCCTGCTGCGGGCGGCCGCCCTGCTTATCATCACCTGCCCCTGCGCCCTGGGCTTGGCGGTGCCGGCGGTCCAGATCACCGCCTCGGCCCGGCTGTTCCGCAAGGGCGTCCTGGTGAAATCCGGGGCCGCCCTGGAAAGGCTGGCGGAGGTCGACCACGTGGTGTTCGACAAGACCGGCGTGCTCACCGAGGGGCGGCCGCGGCTGATCGAGGCCCCGGCTCAGGCCGTGGCCCTGGCTGCGCCCCTGGCGCGAGCCTCAGCCCACCCCCTGGCCCGCGCCCTTGCGGCGGAGGCCGGCCCGGGTCTTCGGGCGACCGACGTGGTCGAAACCCCCGGTCAGGGGGTCGAGGGCTTGATCGACGGCCGCCGCGCGCGCCTGGGCCGGGCGAGCTTCGTCGGCCTGGACGGCGTCCGCGGCGGTGAGACCGAGCTGTGGTTCGCCTTCGAGGGGGACACCCGGGTCCGCTTCCGTTTTTCCGACCAGCTCCGCCCTGACGCCGCCCAGACCATAGCTGACCTCCGCGCCTTGGGACTGACCGTGGAGATCCTGTCGGGCGACCTGGAAGGTCCCGTGGCCCGGGCCGCGCAGACGCTTCATGTCGATCAATGGCGCTCGGGACAGACGCCGCAGGACAAGGCCGCCGAAATCGACGCCCTGACCGCCCAGGGTCGTAAGGTGCTGATGGTCGGCGACGGTCTCAACGACACCGCCGCCCTGGCCAAGGCGCACGCCGCCATGGCCCCCGGCGCGGCCCTGGACGCCAGCCAGAATGCGGCCGACCTGGTCTTTTCCGGTGAAGCGCTGAGCGCCGTGGCCGACTCCATCCGGGTGGCCCGGGCCGCCCGCAGCCGCGCCCTGGAGAACTTCGGCTTCTCGGCCCTCTACAATCTGGGCGCCATCCCGCTGGCCATGCTGGGCTTCGTCAATCCGCTGATCGCGGCCCTGGCCATGTCGGGCTCGTCCCTCGTGGTGACCCTCAACGCCTTGCGGATGCATGGAGCTGGTAGACGCTGATGGGCATTATTCTGATCCTCGCACCGATCTCGGTGGCCCTGGGCCTGGCGGGCCTGGCGGCCTTCTGGTGGACGCTCCGGAATGGCCAGTATGACGACCCGGCCGGGGACGCCGCCCGCATCCTGATGGAAGATTCCGACAACCGGATCAGCTGATCACCAGCGCAGCACCCGGGCGCCGATCGCCGCCCCCAGGACCGCCGTCGCCAGCACGCCGAGCCCGTACCAGACGACGAGGAAGCTCACCGCGGTTTCCGCGCAGTGCAGACCATAGGCTGTGGCCGACAGACCGCCGGCCAGCAGCCCGATCGCCGCGCCCGCCGCGGCTGGCCTGACCGGGGCGAGGCGCCTGGCGACCACCATGGCCGGACAAAGGGCCAGGAGGCCAAGCCCCAGGATGGCCAGCGGACAGATCATGGCCGAGTGGCCCATCAGTTGAGCGGCCCGTTCGCCGGCCGGGATCATCGCCAGCTCTACGGCTGTGGCGATCAGTCCGCCGACCAGCAGCAGGACCAGCGCCAGAAGCGGCCCCTTCGCCCGGGCGCCCGGCTGGCCGAGCCGTCGGGCCAGCCAGAGTCCGGCGCCCGCCAAGGCCAGGGTGTAGCCGGCCTTGCCCAGGAAGGAGGCCACCCCCGCGATCTGATCCATATCCGGCCGCGGCCCCAGGACCAGGACCGTCAGGAGCGCGGCCGCCAGGGCGCCGACCCCGCTCCATAGGAAGAGTTTGCGCTCCATCCGCCTGGGGCCTGGAAAGCCCGGCTCCATGGCGAGGCCCGCGATCAGGTCTTCAGTCTTCATCGGCGGCCACGCTGGCGGACAGGGACTTCAGGGTTCGGTGCAGGGCGACCTTGGCCGCGCCCTCGGAATAGCCATGACGCGGCGCCGCCTCGGCGATGGTTAGCCCCCGTAGCCGCACATCCTCCAGCAGCCCACGCTGACGGGCCGGCAGGCGCGCCAGGAGACGGTTCAGGTCCGCCCGGGTCGCGCCGGCCTCGGTGTCGGACTCCGCCAGGATTTCGCCGGCTTCCTCCAGGGGGACGTGCCGCCGGACGCCGCGGCGGCGGAAGTGATCGATCAACTTGTAGCGGGCGATCCCATAGACCCAGGGCGCGAAGGGCAGCGCAGGGTTATAGGTCTCGCGCTTGGTGTGGATGGCGATCAGAGTCTCCTGCACCAGGTCCTCCGCATCGGCCGGGTCCTGCAGCCGCCTGTTGAAATAGGCCCGCAGCCGCGGCGCCATGAGGGCCAGCAGTTGTCCATAGGCCGCCCTGTCGCCCGCCTGGCTGAGCGCGATGAGGCTCTGGATCTGCAGATCGATGTCTTCCACGCCATTCGACCCCAGGTTCGCGGCTTCGACCGGCAGGGTTACACCGCCGCCAGCAGGACAGGCGTCGGCAGCCCTCTCGCCACCCCTCATTGCGACCTGGACCCAGACCAGATCAGGGGTCAAGGTTACGCTTCGATCCGCAAGCTGGAGCCAACCATGCGCCCCGTCATCGCCCTCGCCCTCGGCGCCCTCCTGCTTACAGGCTGCACGGCGGGGTCAGAAGACCCGTTTGTCGGCTTCGGCGCTGAGCCCAACATCCCGGCGCCGGAGGGCGATCTGCTGCCCAGGGTCAATCCGGCCAAGGCGGTCGGCTGGACTGAGGGGGCCGCGCCGGTGGCGCCCGAGGGTTTCGTCGTGACGCGTTTCGCCGGCGATCTCAGCCATCCAAGGTGGCTGCTGGTTCTGCCCAATGGCGACGTGCTGGTCTCGGAGGCCAGTTCGGAGCCCAAGCCGCCTGAGGGCCTGATGGACCGCATCGCCCAGCGGGTTCAGGCCTATGCCGGGGCGCTGAAGCCCAGCCCCAACCGGATCATGCTGCTGCGGGACGCCGACGGGGATGGTCTGGCCGAGGTCCGGGAGGTGTTCGCCTCAGGTCTCAACCGGCCCCAGGGCATGGCCCTGGTGGGCGGGACGCTCTACATCGCCAACACCGACGCCCTGGTGGCCACGCCCTACCGCGACGGACAGCTGCGGATGGAGGGGATCCCGGAGAAGATCGTCGATCTGCCGGCCGGGCCGATCAACCATCATTGGGTCAAGAACGTCATCGCCTCGCCGGATGGTCAGAAGCTGTTCGTCACCTCCGGCTCCAATTCCAACATCGCCGAGAACGGCCTGGCCGCCGAAGAGAACCGTGCGGCGATCCTGGAGGTCGACCCGGCCGGCAAGACCCTGCGCCTCTATGCGTCAGGCCTGCGCAATCCCAACGGCATGGCCTATGAGCCGGTCACCGGCGCCCTTTGGACCGCAGTCAACGAGCGCGACATGCTGGGCGACGATCTGGTCCCGGACTACATGACCCGGGTTCAGGATGGGGGCTTCTACGGCTGGCCCTATTCATACTTCGGCGACACGGTGGATACGCGGGTTGAACCCCAGCGGCCCGACCTGGTGGCCGAGGCGATCCGTCCCGACTATGCGCTTGGCCCGCACACCGCGTCTCTCGGCCTCACCTTCTACACCGCCGAGGCCTTCCCCGAGCGGTACCGGGGCGGGGTGTTCGTCGGCCAGCATGGGTCCTGGAACCGCCAGCCCCTCAGCGGCTATCGGGTGGTCTACATCCCGTTTGTCGGCGGCATGCCGCAGGGCGAGCCCGAGGCCTTCCTGACCGGCTTCCTCAATGACCGCGACCAGGCCATGGGGCGGCCGGTGGATGTGGCCGTCGATCGCCGCGGCGCCCTGCTGGTCACCGACGACGCGGGCGGCGCAGTCTGGCGGGTGGCGCCCCTGGCTCAGGCGATTCAGGCAGCGGAGCGGTAGCGCGCCGATCCCCCGCCTGCGTCGATCACGAAGCGGCCCACCAGCCCGTTCAGCTGGTCGGTTTCCTTGCGCAGGGAGTGGGCGGCCGCGGTGGCCTCCTCCACCATGGCGGCGTTCTGCTGGGTCACATGGTCCATCTGATTGACGGCGGCGTTGACCTCGCCAAGCGCCCGGGCCTGCTCCTCGGCGGAGGCGGCGATTTCGGCGACGCTGTGGTCGATCTCCACCACACGTTCGACGATGCGGCGCAGGGCGTCGCCCGTTTCCGCCACCAGATTGACGCCGGACTCCACCTGGGTGGCGCTCTGGGTGATCAGGTTGCGGATCTGCTTGGCGGCTTCGGAAGACCGCTGGGCGAGCGCCCGGACCTCGGAGGCGACCACGGCGAAGCCACGGCCGGCCTCGCCGGCGCGGGCGGCTTCAACCCCGGCGTTCAGGGCCAGAAGGTTGGTCTGGAAGGCGATCTCGTCGATCACCCCGATGATCTGGCCGATCTCCTTGGAGGACACGTCGATCTGCCCCATGGCCGCGACCGCGCGATCGACGACCTCGCCCGAGTGGACGGCCTCGCCCTTGGCGGCGCCGACCATGCCCGACGCTTCCCGGGCGCCGGTGGCGGCCTTGCGAACGCTTTCGGTCAGCTCGTGCAGGGCCGCGGCGGTCTCTTCCAGGCTGGCGGCCTGCTGTTCAGTGCGGCGGGACAGATCATCGGAGGCCATGCCGATCTCATCGGCGCCGGAGCGGATGCCGCCAGAGGACTCCGACACCAGCCGCATGGCGTCATAGAGCTTGGTGACGGCGGCGTTGAAGTCGTCCTTCATGCCGGAAAACTGCGGGGCCAGGGGCGCGTCGAGCCGGCTGGTGAGGTCGCCTTCCGCCAGCTTGCGCAGGGCCGACGTCAGGGCGCCCATGGCGACGGCCTGCTGCTCTTCGGCCTGCTGCCGAGCGGCTTCCGCCTTCACCCGTTCCGTTTCCAGGGCTTCGAGATAGATCGAAATGGCCAGGTCCATGTCCAGCAGGGTCGCCTTGACGAGGACCGAAACCGTCTCGGAGGCGTCCTGCGCCTTGGTCCGCCGGGTCAGGGT
>JAHUZY010000478.1 GCA_019264505.1 Phenylobacterium sp.
CCCCCCCCCCCCCCCCCCCCCCGGCCTGGCGGCCGCTGACGCAGGTTGCGGGCGGCTTCTACCGAAGTCTGGCCACGGAGCTGGCCCAGGCCGTCGACGCCGCCGGTCCCGGGCCCGTCACCTTGGCGGCCCATAGCGGCGCCGGCGCGCTGATTCCGGCCCTGGTCGCGGCCCTGTCCACTCCTGTGACGGCGACCATCCTGGTGGATGCGATCCTGCCGCATCCGGGGCGGAGCTGGTTTGACACTGCGCCGCCGGCCCTGCGGCAGGAGCTGACGCTCGCCTCGCAGGGCGGCGAGCTGCCTTCATGGGATGGCTGGTGGCCGCCCGGCGCGCTGGAGCGGCTCGTGCCCGACCCAAGGCTGCGCGCGGCCCTGGTGGACGAGCTTGATCCTCTGCCGCTCGCCTTTTTCGAAGAGATCGCCCCCCTTGGCGAGCTTCACGGGGCAGGGGCCTATCTCCAGCTTAGCGGCGCCTATGAGGACCAGGCCCAGGCGGCGCGGGCGCGGGGTTGGCGGGCGCGCAGGCTGCAGCTCAACCATCTGTCGCCCCTGACCGCGCCCCGGGAAGTGGCTGCGTCGATCCACGCCCTGGGCCAGGATCTTGCGGAGCCGGCCCGTGGCTGAGGCGCCGTGCGAGGTGTGGTTTTACCATATGGAGCGGTCCAGCCTCGACCAGGTGCTGCCTGACCTGCTGGAGCGCACCCTGGCCCGGAACTGGAAGGCGCTGGTCCGTTCGAGGCTCTCTGATCGTCTTGAGCACCTGGACACCCATCTCTGGACCTACCGGGATGACAGTTTCCTCGCCCACGGCCTGGTGGATGAGCCGCATGCGGCCCATCAGCCGGTTCTCCTCACCCCGCGCATGGACAATCCGAACGGCGCCGATGTTGTTTTCCTGCTGGATGGCGCCGAAGCCGGTCCCCTTGACGGCTTCACCCGTTGCATCGTCCTGTTCGATGGTCGAGATGAGGCCGCCCTCGCCACAGCACGGGCGCAATGGCGTGCGATCAAGGCCACCGGGCTGCCGGTGAGTTACTGGAAGCAAATGGCCCGCGGTTGGGAGAAACAGGCATGACACGCACGCTCGCACTCACCCTTGGAGCCAGCCTGCTGCTGTTGGGCGCCTGCGCCAGCGAGCCGGCCGGCCCGCCCCCCGTGGCCGAACGTCCCACTTCGCCGCGTCCAGACCCGACGCCTGCGGCCGACCAATGCGGCGCAGCTCAGGCCCAGCGTCTGGTTGGGCGTAACCGCAGCGAGATCCCGGTGCCGGTTAATCCCGGGCTGCAGCGGGTGGCCTGCACCACCTGCCCGGTGACCATGGACTTTCATCCCCGCCGTCTGAACTTCTTCTACGACGCCGATACCGGGATCATCAAAGAGGTCCGCTGCGGCTGACGGGCCGAGCGGGGCGCTGTCCGCTCATTTCCGAGGTGGGCGGCGCATCCAGCGGGCGATGATGGCGAACGCCGCTGGCGCGACCAGCACGGCGGCGAGCAGCAGATAAATAACGCGCGCCCAATCCGGCATCGCTGATCCTCCGTCACCCCACGTCGGAAGATGGGGCGCCGGCCAGCACCATGTCCAGGGCGCCAAGCAGTCGTTCGAGCTCGATGGGCTTCGGGGTCAGGGCGTCCATCCCTGCGCTCAGATACTCCCGCTCATGGTGCGACATGGCGTTGGCGGTCAGGGCGATGATCGGGGTGCGAGGGCGGCCCTCAGCCTCCTCCCGCGCTCGAATAAGCCGAGTGGCGGTCGGCCCGTCCATCCTGGGCATCTGGACGTCCATGAGGATGACGTCCCACGCTGCGTCAGACCAGGCGGCGACGGCGGCTTCCCCGTCATCGACCAGGTGCAGATCCACATCCAGCGGGCCTAGCAGGGTTTTCAGGACAAGCTGGTTCATCGGATTGTCCTCCGCGGCGAGAATTCGCAGCGCGCCGCCCTTCGACAGCGGCAGGCCCGGCGCGGGCGAGGCTGCGGCTTGGGGGACAACAGGCGCCGGCGCGACGCTCAGCGGCAGCTTGACGGTGAAGGTCGAGCCTTGATTGAGCACGCTCTGCACCGATATGGCGCCGCCCATGAGGGTGCACAGCTCGCGGCAGATGGCCAAGCCAAGACCCGATCCCCCGAACTTCCGCGTGGTGGAGGTATCGGCCTGGACGAACTTTTCGAAGAGGGCGCCGATCCGCTCTGGCGCAATTCCCGGACCCGTATCGGTCACGGTCATGACCAGATGGCTCTCCTGGGCGCCGACCTTGACCTCGACCGAACCGCGGGCGGTGAACTTCACGGCGTTGGAGACCAGATTGTACAGGATCTGGCGGACCCGCGTCGGATCTCCGCGCCAATAGGCCGGCGCATCCTTGTCTATGAACAGGCTGAAGGAGAGGTCCTTCTCGGCGGCCAGCGTTGTGAAGGCGCCCTGAGCACCCAGGGCGATCTGTCCGATGTCCACCACGCCATCTTCGAGCTCCAGGCGGCCAGCCTCGATCCGCGAAAGATCGAGCAGATCATTCAGGAGCACCAGTAGGGTTTCCCCGGCCTGCCGAATGACGGCGAGACGTTCCTTCTGCGTCTCCGGCAACTCCTCCCGCGCCATGGCCTGGGCCATGCCCAGCACGCCGTTGAGGGGTGTGCGGATCTCGTGGCTCATCGTGGCCAGAAAGGCGCTCTTGGCGGTGTTGGCGGCGTCGGCCTGATCCCGGGCCCGCTTGAGATTGGTGTTGAGATTGCGCAGCCGCCGTTCCGACCGCTTCAGGTCAGCGATGGACTGGGTGAAGATCACCACCCGCACTGGCCCTGGCCCTTCGAAGCGCGAGGCGCTCAGGCGATACCATTCGCCGCTCATGGCCTCGTAGGCGCGGGTGAAGGTCGCCTTCTGGCCGTCGATCACGGCGCGGATCCCGCGCTCCAGGGGGCGGCCGTGGCCTCCGGGCAGCCGGCGAAAGATCTCGAACATGTTGAGGCGCGGCGTTTGTTCAGGCGTCGATCGCGCGCCGCCAGCATCGCGGAAGCTCCGATTGGCCTCCACCAGCTGGCCTTGGGCGTCGATCACGGCGACCATGGCGGCGATGCCGTCGATGACCCCGCGGGCGAAGCCCTCAGACTCCTGAAGTTCCCCCAGCGCCCGGCGCATGGTGGTTATGTCCTGGCTGGCCCCTCGGACGGCCACGCAGACTCCGTCTTCCAGTTCGGCGGCGCCCATGACCCGCAGCCAGACCCGGCGCCCGTCGCCGGTGAGGGCCTCGGCCTCAAAATCCATACGCTGGCCGGTCTGCGCCGTGCCGATGATCGCGGCGACGGCGGTCTCCCGGTGCTCCGGAAGATAGACGTCCAGTGCGGTCTGGAAGCTCTCTGCGGTCTCGGTCCGGCCCATCATTTCGCGCAGTTCGGCGCTGTACCTCACCTCGGCGGTGCGAAAGTCGATCTCCCAGCCGCCGAGTCCGGCCATGCGGGCGGCGTCGCGCAGTGCGGCAGAGGCGGCCACCGACCGCCGCTGAGCGTCCCGGATGGTGGTGATGTCCATCAGGGTGAGGACATAGCCCTCCAGAGCCCCGCCGGGGGCGAGGACGGGACGGATGTCGGCGTCGACCCAGTAGGTTTCACCCGTCTTGCGACGGGCTGACATCTCCGCGCGATGTCCGGCCTGCGCGAGCATGCGCCGCGCCTTGAGGGCTTCTTCGCTCTTGTCTCGTTCGCCCAGCAGAATGTCGCCAGCGCTTTGGCCGATGGCGTCCTCGATCGCGTAGCCGGTGATGCTGGTGAAGCCCTCATTGATCCAGGTGATCGTGCCCTGCAGATCCATCAGGGCCATGCCATGTGACACGGCGGCCAGAACACGGGCGAGGCGCCCGTCAAGCGCGGTCTCACCGGCTGGAGAATTGGGAGCGATCCGGGAATCCATGCGCATGTTGTGGCCGAGCTTAGGGCCGGGGTGTGAACAAACGCGAAATGGTTACCTGATTCCGCTACCCGGTATGGGGCTGAGGGTCCTCTACGCCGCCGGTGACTTCAACGCTTCATAGGCTTCTACGGCAGCCAGCCACTCCGCCTCGGCCGCATCAAGCGCAGCCTGCGCCTTGGTCCTTTGTCGACCGAGGGCGGCGGCCTTCTCAGGGCCGTCGGCGAAGACCGCCGGATCGCTGAGCTGGGCGTCGATCTTCGCCACCGCCTCCGTGGCCCGGGAAAGGGCCGCCTCGGCCGCTTCGGCCC
>JAHUZY010000010.1 GCA_019264505.1 Phenylobacterium sp.
GTTGAGGGCGAAGGTGGCGACCCGCCGGGGCTCCTCGGCCTGGCGGCGGCGACCCAACTCGCTGGCGATGATCACGCCGGCCAGCATGCCGTTCACCAGGCTCATGATGATGTGGACATCATCAAGTCGGGCCGCGGCGCGGATCTGCTCGGCGCTCAGGCCCATCTGCAGGCCATTGACCAGGACGTCATGGGTCGGAATGGCCGGACCAAGCCACGGGGTGGCGTGAAGCACGACATAGAAGGCCGACAGACCCGCCGCGAGGTAGGCGCCGATCAGCCGCGTCTTGCCGATCAGCAGCAGGACCAGGGCGGCGACGGCCACCGCGCCGGCGACCCATCGGACATACGGGTCCATGAAGCCAAGGCCCGAGAGCGTCTCGCTCCACCCGAAGACCGGATGGACTTCATAACCTGCGATGAGTTTCGGATAGGCCCACATCCAGGCGATCAGGCCCGCCAGCATGAGGGCGCTGGTGACACTCCACATTCTGTTCAGCATGGCTTCTTCCCTTTCTCCGCCTCTGGTGGCGGTTCTGGGAACAGAGATGGCGGCGTCCGTCCCGCTGTCATCGGGCCGCGCGCCCATGGTTGCGATGAGGCGCCGTCATGCTGCGCCTGCGTCGCTCACCAGCTGAGCCTCATCGCGATCATTGCGGTTTCGAATGACGGTTTGGCTTGCGTCCACGCGGGCCCTTCGGCCAGATCGACCTTGCGGGCCGGGCCCCTCTGGCGACCATCGGGGTCGCGATGTCGGACCGCAGCGGGCGCGTCCGGCTGCGAGAAGGGTCTGAAGGTCTCTCCCCCCAATCGACAGGTCGGCTTCCTTGGCCGGGCGCGCCCTCTACACTTGAGGAGCCCAGACATGGATCGGATACGTCTCTATCGACTGCGCAACGAACACCGCCGCCTCGACAACGCCATCCGCCGGGAAGAATGCCTGGAGGCCCCGGACACCGCGCGGCTGCAGGACTTGAAGCGGCGCAGGCTCGCCCTGAAGGGCCAGATGTTCCTCGCTGAAGCGGGTCTCTCCCCTGTACGATTTTAAGGTTATGGCCGGGGCTCCGCGCCCCGGCCATTCCGGCGCCTGGGCCGCCTTATAAGCCAGGACGAGGTAGGTTGATCATGTCAGAGCGCCGTCGGTTCGAGACCCTGGACCTGGATCTCGTTCGAACCTTTGTGGCCATCGCCGAGGCGCAGAATTTCACCCGCGCTGGCGAGCGGCTGGGTCTGACCCAGTCGGCGGTGAGCCTGCAGCTGCGTCGGCTGGAGACCACCTTGGGGGCGACCCTATTCAACCGCGACCCGCGACGCGTCGTGTTGACCGCAGATGGCGAAGGTCTGCTCCCGCAGGCGCGCCGCCTGCTGCGCCTCAACGACGAGATCGTCTCGGGGCTCCGCGGCGATGATCTGGCCGGGGAGGTGCGGCTGGGGGCGCCGGAGGACTTCGCCACCCTCTACCTGCCCGAAGTCCTTGGGGCCTTCGTCCGGGCCCACCCACAGGTGGCCATGACGGTGACCTGCGATCTCACGCTTAGGCTGCTGGAAGGTCTGCGGGACGGCGCGTTTGATCTGGTCCTGGTCAAGCGCGAGCCGCTTGGCCCCGACATGGGCGTGCGTGTCTGGCGTGAACCTCTGGTCTGGGTCGGGGCCGACACTGCGGCGATCCATGGACCGGGGCCCATACCCCTGGTGCTGGCGCCGTCGCCCTGCGTCTATCGCAAGCGGGCCATTGCGGCCCTGGAAGCGAGGGGTCGCACCTGGCGGGCGGCCTATACCAGTCCGTCCCTGGCGGGCCAGCAGGCCGCCCTGCGGGCCGGACTGGGCGCTACCGTGCTCCCGCGGGACATGGCGCCGCCGGACCTGGTGATCCTGGGGGAGGACAGTGGCCTGCCGCCCCTGGCCGACGCGGAGATCGCGCTCATGCGGCCGCGCGGCGCGATTCCCGCCGCGGCCGAACAGCTGGCAGAGCACATTCTCCAGGCCCTTGACCGTCGGACCCAGGCCCGTGGATGACGCCCGAGAGTTGAGGGCCTTCCTGCTCGAGCTCGCCTGAGAGGCGAACATGTCTGCTTCAGGTGGCCGGGCGCATTAACCTTGCCTGGAACTATGGTTAACAGAACCTTGTCAGGCCGTTCGTTCCGCCCTAACAGGGAACCGTCAGCGTAAGGGGCTGATGGCCGTTCGCCAGCCCTTGAATAATCTCAACTGGGGATGGTTTTAATGCTTAAGACAGCGTCTTTGGCGGTGATCGCGATCCTGGCTTCGGCCGGCGCGGCCAGCGCGCAGTATCACCCGACATCGGCTCAGCCCACCTATCAGAACTGCCCGCCGACCCATCCAGGGCATCCGGGCCATGCCGACTGCTACTGCCCGCAGGAGCATGTCTTCTATCATCCTGGCACGCCCTACAATGTGCGCCACACGGGCGGGCCGGCTGTGCGCATCTATTCTCAGCCGGTCTACGTCCCGTCCGGCCGCATCGATATCCAGGGTCCGCCGATCTATGTGGAAGCGCCGCCGATCCGCGTTGCGCCCGCCCAGATCTACCTCCATGCGCCCGACGTGCGGGTGAAGCCTTCGCAGGTGACCGTCGAGCCGCCGCAGGTGCATATCGCGCCCTGCCCGGACGGCCGCGTCTGCGGGCCTGTCGCCCGTCCCTAAGCCTTCGCGCCGCTCGCCGGCCGCCGTTGAAGCGCCGTCGCCCTCCCTGGGCGGCGGCGTTTTGCGTTTCCAGGCGCAGATCTCAGCCGCTGTCGGAAAGGAAGGGCGAAAGCGTCCGCCAACGGGCCAGCTTGAGTTCATAGGCCAGGGTGTAGGCCGGACTGCTGGAGGGCAGGGGCAAGAGGACAAGGTCAGGCTGATCGGCCAGGGCTGCGGCGCCCATGGTGGCCGCTCTGCCCCCGTTGAACGCTACGGCCTTGAGGCGTGGCAGGCTCGCCGCCAATTCGCCCAGGGGGTTGGCGGTCGCCTTGCGGATCGAGCCATCCAGGCTGCCGGTCCGTTCGGCCGAGCCAACCACGTCCCACAGGCCGATGTGCAGTGTCCGGAGCACCCGCAGGCGGGCGTCGTAGTCGTCGGGAATGTCCTGTCCAGACAAGGCGGCCAGCAGCCGCCAGAACTGGTTGCGGGGATTGGCGTAGTATTGCGCCCGCGCGAGAGAGACTTCACCCGGCAGGCTGCCCAGGATCAGGACCCTGGTCTCGTCATCGACCATAGGCGGGAATGAGGTCTTGCGAACGGCGGAGGGCGCGAGCGGCCCCGGACGCGGTGAGCTGGTCAGGCGCGTGGCCTCAGTTCGCCGGCGCACAGAAGGCGCGGATCTCCCGGGCCAGGTCCAGATCGCCGCCTTCCAGGGCCACGCGGATCGCGTCGGGGCACTGGTCCTTGGCGGCCAGGGCCGTCACCTCGAGTCTGAGGGCTGTCCGAGCTTCCGCCTGGGCCTTGAGCGCCCTGGCCTCGCGGCGGTCGTCCGGGGTGCAGAGTGAAAGCCAATCGGCTTCGGCGCAGCGACTGATCAGCCGGGCCCGACGGGCGGCCTCGCGATCGGGGGCGGGCGCAGCAGCAGCCGGCGCGGCCTCGACCGGCACGGCGGCGGCTGGCGGCGGGGCCGCGGGTGTCGGCGCCTGCGGCCGATAGATCGCCTCCGGCACGCGGTAGCGACAGACCCAGCCGTCCGCCTCGAAGACGCAGGACTGCAAGGTGGCCTGCCCCTCCTGCGCCAGGAGGGCGAGCGCGAATGCGAAGGCGAGTGACACCAGTTCCAGACCTCTTAGCCATCGGCCCGGAAACGATAGCACCATTGACCCCGCCGTCCCAAGACGGCGCCTGCGACGGCGGGGGAATGGCGCTTAGAAGTCCGTCCAGCTGTCGGTTTCGGGGGCCATGGCGATCTTGCGCAGGGTCGCGCCCTGACGGACCACCGACACCCGGGCCGGGGCCCGCGTC
>JAHUZY010000483.1 GCA_019264505.1 Phenylobacterium sp.
GCCGAACCCGTGGCCTTGCAACCGCTGGCCGGCATCGATGGCGACGACGAGCGCGCCTGGGCGGCCGAGTGGGTCGCCGCGGTTCTCGCGCGCGAAAAGGTGGACGTCACTCCGGACGTGAAGGAGCTGGTCTGGTCCGCCCTCAACAATCTCGCCTCCGCTCCGAAGGCCGAACGCACCCTGACCGGACTGTCGGTCCTGCTGCAAAGCCAGCCCCTCAAGCAGGCGCTCAAGCCCTTCTGCGTCGGCGGCCCCTGGGGTCGCTTGCTTGACGCTGAGGCCGAGCGGATCGGCGAGGCCGATGTGCTGGCCTTCGAGACCGAAGGGCTGATCGGCACCGGCGCCGCCGGGCCGGTGCTCGCCTATCTCTTCCACCGCATCGAGCGCCGGCTCGACGGCCGGCCGACCCTGCTGATCGTGGACGAAGGCTGGCTGGCCCTCGACGACCAGGGCTTCGCCAGCCAATTGCGCGAGTGGCTGAAGACGCTGCGCAAGAAGAATGCGAGCGTCGTCTTCGCCACCCAGTCGCTCGCCGACATAGACGGTTCGGTCATCGCTCCAGCCATCATTGAGAGCTGCCCGACGCGGCTCTTTCTGCCCAATGAGCGCGCGCTCGAGCCGCAGATCGCCGCCATCTATCGGCGCTTCGGCCTCAACGACCGGCAGATCGAGATCCTCAGCCGCGCCACGCCCAAGCGCGACTATTACTGCCAGTCGCGGCGCGGCAATCGCCTGTTCGAACTGGGCTTGGGCGAGGTCGCGCTCGCCTTCACCGCAGCGTCCAGCAAGGCCGATCAAAGCCTGATCGGCCGCCTCATGGCCGAGCAGGGCGCCCAAAGCTTCGCCAAGGCCTGGCTCGAAGCGCGCGGCGTCGCCTGGGCCGCAGATCTGATCCACACCCAGCAGGAGACCATGCCATGAATGCCCGCCTTCGCTCCCTCCTGGCCGCCGGTGTCGCGGCCGTGACCCTCTCGGCGCAGACCGTTCCCGCCCAAGCCCAGATCACCGTCTGGGATCCGACCAACTACACCCAGAACGTCCTGCAGGCGGCGCGCTCGCTCCAGCAGGTCACCAATCAGATCACCTCGCTGCAGAACGAGGCGCAAAGCCTGATCAACCAGGCCCGCAACCTGACCAGCCTGCCCCATTCCTCGCTGCAACAGCTCCAGCAATCGGTGGCCCGCACCCAGCAGCTTCTGAATGAGGCGCAAGGCATAGCCTACGACGTCCAGCAGATCGACCGGGCGTTTCAGACGAGCTACGCGCCGGCCCGGGCCTCCAGCTCCGACCAGGCTCTTTTCGCCTCGGCCCGCCAGCGCTGGGAGACCTCGGTGAAGGCGCTGCAGGACGCCATGCGCGTGCAGGCCGGCGTCGTCGGCAACATCGAGACCAACCGCACCCAGATGTCAGCCCTGGTGGGCGCCAGCCAGTCGGCGACCGGAGCGCTGCAGGCTGCCCAGGCCGGCAACCAGCTCCTCGCGTTGCAGGCCCAGCAGCTGGCCGACCTGACGGCGGCCGTCGCCGCCCAAGGCCGCGCCCAAAGTCTCGAAGCCGCCCAACGGGCCGCTGCCGCCGATCAGGGCCGCGAGCAGCTTCGCCGCTTCCTGACGCCTGGCCCCGGCTATCAGCCGACCGACGTCACCATGTTCCACGATCGCTGACGCATCATGCGCCTCTCCCGCCCGTTCGCGATTGGGATGAAGCCACCGAGGCTGAGCCGAGGCTTTCTCGTGCTCGGCCTCGGCGTTGCCCTGGTCGCACTGCTTCTATGGCTCTCCGCCCGGGCGATCGGCGACGCCGGACCGAGCGCTCAGCCCGCGCCCTCCGGCAAGACAGATCCGCTCCGCGCCGAGCTCATCCGCTGCAACGAGCTGGGCGCCGCCGCACTCGATGACGCGGCCTGCAAGGAAGCTTGGGCCGAGAATCGTCGCCGCTTCCTTGGCGCGCCGGAGGCCCGCTGATGGAAGGCACGGGCGTCATCGACCGCTTCCTGGAGGTCTTCACCCGCTACATCGACAGCGGCTTTGGCCTTCTTCAAGGCGAGGTGGCGTGGCTGGCGTCCACCCTCATCGTTATCGACGTGACGCTCGCGGCGCTGTTCTGGGCCTGGGGCGCGGACGACGACATCCTGGCGCGCCTGGTCAAGAAGACCCTGTTCGTCGGCGTCTTCGCCTTCATCATCGGCAACTGGAACACTCTGGCCCGGATCGTGTTCGAAAGCTTCGCCGGGCTGGGACTACAGGCCTCGGGCACGAGCCTGAGCGCGGCGGAGTTTCTGCGGCCCGGCCGCGTCGCCCAGGTCGGTCTCGATGCCGGCCGGCCCATCCTGGAGTCCATCTCCGGGCTGATGGGCTACATCAGCTTCTTCGAGAACTTCATCCAGATCGCCGTGCTGCTGCTGGCCTGGGCGATCGTGCTGCTCTCATTCTTCATCCTCGCCATCCAGCTCTTCATCAGCCTGATCGAGTTCAAGCTCGCCACCCTGTGCGGCTTCGTGTTGGTGCCCTTCGGTCTGTTCAACAAGACCGCCTTCATGGCCGAACGGGTCCTCGGCCTGGTCATCAGCTCAGGGGTCAAGGTTCTGGTGCTCGCCGTCGTGGTCGGTATCGGCTCGACCCTGTTTGGCGAATTCACCCAAGGCTTTCAGGCCCAGCCCACGATCGAGGACGCCATGGCTCTGGTCCTGGCCGCTCTCTCGCTGCTGGGTCTCGGCATCTTCGGTCCCTCCATCGCCAACGGCATCGTGTCGGGCGGCCCGCAGCGCGGCGCCGGCGCGGCGGGCGGAACCGGGCGGGCCGCCGGCGGCGCGGGGCTGGCCGGCGCGGCCGGCGCCCGCATGGCGGGCGGCGCGGCGCTGGCCGCTGCGCGGGGC
>JAHUZY010000499.1 GCA_019264505.1 Phenylobacterium sp.
GATTCTAGCGCGCCGCGCCCTCGCCGTCACAGTCGGTTCGCATCCGACAGGCGGTCGATCATCCAGACCCTGGCCGGCGGCAGCGGCCGGTTCAGGGGATTGAAGACGAAGGCCTCCAGAAAGTGGCCGGTCAGGTCCAGCCCTGCGCCGATATCACCGGCCTCCAGCCCCCATTGGGCCGAGAGCATGAAGGGGGGCAGACGCAGCAGCTTGTCCTTATAGGGCTCGCCGGCCTGGGCGCTCACCGCCCGGCCGGTGCGGGGGCTGACATAGATCAGGTCGTCCATGGAGCCGGTGGCGGCGCACTTGGACAGGTCGAGGCCAAAGCCCAGGTCCTGCAGCAGACCCGCCTCGAACCGCACGAACACCGCCGGCCAGATCGCAGGAACGGCCAGGGCCGAGATCAGCGCTTCAAGGGCCAGATAGGCGCCGTGGTGCGGCTCACGCTCCGGCAGGGCGCCTGCGGCCACGGCGGCGGCGGCTGAGAGGCCGTGCAAGGCCAGGGGGTCGTCGAACAGGGCCCCTGGCCCCTCCCCCATGGGCTCCAAGGTCACAGCGCCCAATTGCTCGGCCACCCGCGCCCGGAACCGCACCCGCACCTGGGCGCCTGGTTGGAGGAAGGGCTTCAGCCGCCGCGAGGCCCCGCCCGCCACATGGGCGGCGTAGCGGCCATGCTCAGACGTCAGCAGATCGACGATGGCGCCGGTCTCCCCATGAGCCCGGGCCGAGAGCACGAAGGCGTCGTCTTCGAACTCCATCAGACGTCGAAATCGAGGCCCACGTCGCCGTAGAACTCGCGCTTGTCGGCCCAGGTCTCATCGACCTTCACATGCAGGAAGAGGTGCACCGGACGATCGAACAGCTCGGTCAGCTCCTCCCGCGACTTCTGGCCGATCCACTTCAGGGTCTGACCGTTCTTGCCCAGCACGATCGGCCGCTGGCTGTCGCGCTGCACGTAGATGGTCTGCTCGATCCGCACCGAGCCGTCGCGGCGTTCTTCGAAGGCCGTGGTGTCCACCGCCGCCGCATAGGGCAGCTCCTCATGGACCCGCAGATAGAGCTTTTCCCGGGTGATCTCGGCGGCCAGCAGACGGGCCGGCAGGTCAGCGGTCTGCTCGGCCGGATAGAGCCAGGGTCCTTCCGGAACCAGCTCGGCCATCCGGCGCTTGAGGTCATCCACGCCCGAGCCGTCGGCGGCTGAGATCATGAACACCTCGGAATAGACCCCGGTGTCGAACAGCCGCTGGGACAGGGCCAGCAGGCGTTCGCGCTTGATGCCGTCGATCTTGTTGAGCGCCAGGATCGCCTTGCGGCCCGAGATCTTCAGGCCCTCGATGATGGTCTGCACATCGATGACCGCCCGCTTGTCGGCGGGACTGCCGGAGCCCTCGCCCACAGCGAGCTCGGCCTGGACATCGATCAGGTGCACGACGCCATCGGCCTCCTCGGCGCCGCCCCAGGCCGAACGAACCATGGCCCGGTCCAGGCGCCGGCGCGGGGCGAAAATGCCAGGGGTGTCCACCAGCACGATCTGGCTCTCGCCTTCGATGGCCACGCCGCGCACGGGGAAGCGGGTGGTCTGGACCTTCTGGGTGACGATGGAGACCTTGGCCCCCACCAGACGGTTGGTGAGGGTGGACTTGCCCGCATTGGGCGCTCCGATGATGGCGACGAAGCCGGCGCGGGTCATTGTGGTCCTTCGTGTTTCAACAGCATGGCCAGGGCGGCGGCCTTCTCGGCCTCCTGTTTGGAACGCCCCTGGGCGGCTTCGGGATCATAGCCCTGGACCCGCACCTCGACGGTGAAGGCGGGCGCGTGGTCAGGTCCCTCGCGGGCGACCACGCCATAGGTCGGCAAAGGCAAGCCCTGGCCCTGGGCCCACTCCTGAAGCTGGGTCTTCGGGTCCTTGCCCCGGGGCGCATTGAGACCGGCGAAGGCCTCGGCCCAGAACCGCAGGAAGAAGGCCCTGGCGGCCTCGAAGCCGCCGTCCACATAGAGGGCGCCGATCAGCGCCTCGCAGGCGTCGCCCAGCACGGTGTCGGAGTCCCGCGCCCCGATCTTGGTGGCGCTGGCCGAAAGCCGCAGAGCCTCCCCCAGGCCGATGTCGCGGGCCACCGTGGCGCAGGCCTGGTAGTTGACCAGATTGGCCAGCCGCCGGCTCAGCTCCCCTTCCCGGGCCTCGGCGTCGAGCCCCATCAGGCGCTCGGCCGCCAGCAGGTTCAGCACCCGGTCGCCCAGGAACTCCAGGCGCTCATAGTGGCGCACCTTGGTCGCGCCCTCGCCGACGCTGGCATGGGTGAGCGCCCGCTCCAGAAGGTCGCGATCCGAAAACTGGTGTCCGATCCTCGCCTCGAGCTGAGCGACCGCCGCCGCACGCCGGTTCATGGGCGAAGGATCACTGGAGGATGTTGAAGAACCGACCGGGCCGGGCTTCGGTGACCCAGGTCCAGGGCTTGAACAATGAGGCGCCGCGCTCCCAGGACAGCAGGATCACCTGCGCCTTGCCCACCAGATGGTCGGCCGGCACATAGCCCACGCCGATCTCCTCGGGGGCGCGGCTATCGAGGGAGTTGTCCCGGTGGTCGCCCATGAAGAAGTAGTGGCCCTCAGGCACCAGGAACGGACCCTTGTTGTCCATTTCGCCATCAGGGCCGAGATCATAGGTCACATAGGTGCGGCCGTCGGGCAGGGTCTCGCGATAACGCATGACCTCGCGGGTGAAGCCGTAGCCGGTATCGATGATCCCCGGCGACATGGCTTCGCGCGGAACCGGCTCGCCGTTGAGGATGATCTGGCCGCCGCGGATCTCGATCCGGTCGCCGGGCATGCCGATCAGCCGCTTGATGTAGTCGGTGCGGCCGTCCCGGGGGAGCTTGAAGACCACGATATCCCCGCGCGACGGATCACGCGCCATCAGACGTCCCTCGAACAGAGGTGGGCTGAAGGGAATGGAGTGGCGTGAATAGCCGTAGGAGTACTTGGAGACGATGATGTAGTCGCCTTCCAGCAGGTTCGGCTCCATCGAGGCCGACGGAATGGTGAAGGGCTGGAAGAACAGCACTCGCAGGACCAGGGCGATCAACAGGGCGTAGACGACCGTTTTCACGATCTCGACGATCTCCTGGATGGCGTCTGGCTTATCCGAAGCCGGCGCGCTCTGCACGTTCTCGCTCATGCGGTGTCCTTGGGGCGCGAAAAGAGCGCGCGGAATGGGATTAGCTATCGCCTGGGCCGTCCCGTAGCAAGCCAAGGCCCCCAGAACCGGGCCATATCACCCATTCCCCTACGGCCTGATGCTATTCGGGCACGGCTTCGATGATCACAAAGGCCTGGGCGTAGGGATGATCATCGGTGAGCGTCACATGCACGACGGCCCGATGACCGGCCGGGGTGATCTCCTGCAGCCGCTTCAGGGCGCCGTTGGTGAGAGCCATGGTCGGGGCGCCCGACGGCATGTTCGCCACCCCCATGTCACGCCAGAAGACTCCCCGCCGGAACCCCGTGCCCAGCGCCTTTGAACAGGCCTCCTTGGCGGCGAACCGCTTGGCGTAGCTGGCGGCCTTGTCGGGCTTCCGTTCTGAGCGCCGACGCTCGGTCTCGGTGAAGATGCGGTTCGTGAACCGCTCGCCGAACCGCTCCAGGGTCTTTTCAACGCGCCGGATGTCGGTGAGGTCGGAGCCAAGGCCGATGATCACGCCGCCTTCTCCCCGCGAACCTGATCCATCAGCGCCCGCATCTGGCTGATCGCCGCCGGCAGGCCGATGAAGATGGCCTCGCCGATCAGGAAGTGGCCGATATTCAGCTCCACCACCTGAGGAATGGCCGCGATCGGCTTGACGGTCTCAAAGTCGATACCGTGGCCGGCATGAACCTCCAGCCCAAGGCGTGCGGCCTCGGCGGCGGCGGCGGCCAGCCGCGACAGGTGTTCAGCCGCCCGGGGATCGCCGTCGCGCACGGCGTCACAATAGGCGCCGGTGTGCAGCTCCACCACCTGGGCGCCCATGGCCCTGGCGGCGGCCACCTGGTCCAGGTCTGAGT